>JBDWKL010000020.1 GCA_039973685.1 Hyphomicrobiales bacterium | reverse complement strand
TCTGGCTCTGGCTCTGGCTCTGGCTCTGGCTCTGGCTCTGGCTCTGGCTCTGGCTCTGGCTCTGGCTCTGGCTCTGGCTCTGGCTCTGGCTCTGGCTCTGGCTCTGGCTCTGGCTCTGCTGGAATTTCGGCAACGATCGGCTCTTCTATAACAGCGGCTACGTCTTCAACCTCGGCAATTTCTTCGATCACCTCTTCAACAACAGGTTCTTCCTTCTTTCTGCCGAAAGAGAAAATCCGTTTTAAAAGACCTGGTTTTTTGTCGCTCATATCGTCCCTATTCGTGCATCTGCTCAGGCAGTTGCAACGAGTTCGTTATTCGTGCGGCCTGTGATTCGCGCGTTGATAATCTCACCCTCTTGGCCTTGGTTCAAACGGGTAAGTGTAAATTGTTCAGTGCGCCCCAATCTCGTGCCGTCCTCTAAAAGGCGTTCCACCAAGATTGATGCCGAATTTCCAACTGTTTTTTCAAGGTGGGCGCTAAGTTGTGCTTCGCCTTTTTCGCGCAGTTGTCGGGCGCGGTCTTTAATAGTTTTCCCATTTACTTGCGGCATTTTCGCAGCTGGCGTGCCCGGTCGCGGTGAATAGGGGAAGACGTGTAGATGGGTAAGGCCGCATTCATCAACAATGCGAAGTGAGTTTTCAAACATTGCATCAGTTTCTGTCGGGAAGCCCGCGATGATGTCGGCACCAAATACGATGTCGGGGCGGTTTTCACGCACCTCATTGCAAAACTGGATCGTATCTTCGCGCAAATGACGACGCTTCATGCGCTTTAAAATCATGTTGTCGCCCGATTGCAGAGACAAATGAAGATGCGGCAAGAGGCGGTGATCATGGTGGATGGCTTCCATCAACGGAGGATCAACTTCAATCGAATCAATCGAAGAAAGCCGCAAACGCGGCAAGTGCGGTACGGAAGTCAGAATGTTTTGAACCAATGTGCCAAGCGTGGGCGTGCCAGCAAGGTCTGCACCATAAGAGGTAATATCAACGCCTGTAATGACGACTTCGAGGAACCCATTTTCAACGAGCCGTTTTACTTGATCAATCACCGCGCCCATAGGCACAGAGCGCGAATTGCCACGACCAAAGGGGATGATGCAAAAAGTACAGCGATGGTCGCATCCAGTTTGCACTTGAACAAAGGCGCGGGTGCGGTCGCCCATGGCATCCACCATGTGCGGCGCGGTTTCCGTCACGCTCATAATGTCGTTGACGACGATTTTCTCTTCAGCGCTCACCCCAAAATCTGGCAGTCGGGTATAGCTTGAGGCTTTGAGTTTTTCCTCATTGCCTAAAACCGCGTCGACTTCTTCCATATTGGCGAAGGTTTCAGCTTCGGTCTGGGCAGCGCAGCCTGTAACCAGAACACGTCGGTTAGGGTTTTCACGCTTAGCACGGCGGATCGCTTGGCGCGCTTGGCGCACGGCTTCGCCTGTTACGGCGCAGGTGTTCACTAAAAGTGTATTTTCAAGGCCAGCCTCTTCTGCCGCACGCAGCATCACTTCACTGTCGAGCGTATTAAGCCGACAGCCCATGGTGATGATATCGAGGTTTTTGGCGTCACTCATTTATATCTGCTCTGCCAAGCCAAACGGGTCAGTTGTTTCGACCAGTTCCCAATCAAGGTCATTAAGATGGACCACGCCGACAGCTTCATAAGCGGTTGGGCCTGTCATCAAAATGCGATTGTTCTCGGTCCACTCTATTGTCAGTTTACCACCGGGAAGATTAACACCGACTTTGCGACCTGTTCGCCCCGTGCGAGCCGCGCAAGCAGCAGCGGCACAAGCCGCAGACCCACAAGCAAGGGTGAGGCCGACACCGCGTTCCCATACTTTTAGATTGATCTCCGTCTCACTTACCACTTGGGCTAGAGAGATGTTGGCTTTTTCTGGGAAGATTGGATGATTTTCTAAAAGCGGGCCGAAACGCTCAAGGCCGTAGCTCTCGACATCGTTTTGAACCCAGAAAATCGCATGAGGGTTGCCCATGTTGGCAACAGAAGGAGAATGGAGAACAGGATCGTCGATCGGGCCGATTTGCAATTCGATCATGCGGGTGTCGCGAAACTCTTCTGCAAGCGGGATATCCTGCCATGCAAATTTCGGTTCGCCCATATCAACAGTAATCAACCCATTGTCTAAGCGCTTAGCAGTCAAAATGCCGGGTGAGGTTTCAAGGCTGAGTTGTGTCCCACCTTCTGCATTCAACATAACATCGGTAACACAGCGCGTGCCATTGCCGCAGGCTTCAGCTTCAGACCCATCAATATTATAGATTTTGACATAGGCATTGGTGCCATCAGTTTGCGGCGCCTCAATTGCCATCAACTGGTCAAAATGCAGCATGTCGTTTTTGCCGAGAACAGCCGCCATCTTTCCCGTTAGTGGTTTTTCAGAACCACGCAGGTCAGCGACGAGAATTTTGTTTCCCGCCCCGTTCATTTTAAAAAGAGGTACAGCGTTGTCGCTCATAAGGTATGTCCAGCTTTGTGATTGCCGACTATATGGCGGATGTTGCGCGTAATTTCCAGTTATATCACGAATCAGCGTTGATGCAGCTCTTATTGATGGTTCTCAATAGTTCTCTATAGTTCCGGCACGAATGGTAATAGGCCACCGTATGGATAATGTTCCATCTGTACCAATTATCTCTGCTACCTCGTCACGCATGGTTTCAATAATATCACTGCGGCCTGCCGCTTTGGCGCGTTTACCAGCTGACCACGTGTTGCAATAATTGGCGAAATGATCGACCGACCATGTGCGCTCAATGGCAAGGCTTGGCATTTCGATTGGGCTAAAGGGAAACGGAAAGTCTTTGTAGCCATTTTCCACATTTTCCCGACCCTGTGGCCAAAACGGATGAATTTCCTTCCAGTAAAAATCATCGATACGTTGGCTTGCTGGTCCGTCCACTTCCAAAACGCCATAGGTGATGAGCGCGATAATGCCGTCAGGCTTTAAGATGCGTCTTGCGTCTTTATAAAATGCTGGCAGATCGAACCAATGGGCAGCTTGCGCGGCAACCACCAAATCAGCGCTTTGATCTGGAACTTCGATTTTTTCGGCTGGGCCAACATTGTAGGTGATGGTGGGGTGAGCGGTTGCGTTAGAAATTTGGTCTGCGCTGACATCGCTTGCTAATACAGTGTCGAAATGTTCGGCCAGCAACAAAGAGAATTGCCCGTTGCCGCATCCAACATCGATCGCAAGGTTTTTGGTGGAGCAAATATTTGCCAATGCTTGGGCAAGTTGTGCGGGATATGTCGGGCGATATTGCGCGTAGGCGTCGCCTTGATCTTCAAAATGGCGATTTTTCATTTCTTCATCACTAGGTTCATCATTAAATAAGGGTCATTTTTCATGGCAAATAAAGAAGGTGAAATCCAGCAAAAGAAAAAGCGCGGCCAAGACCGCGCTTCTCTTGAGATTGTTTTGTACTGTTTATTCAGCGTCTGGTGAAAGCAAACCTTTCCACAAAATAGCGCCGATTACAGCGCCGACGATTGGTGCTGCCCAAAAAACCCAAAGTTGCTGCAACGCCCAAGGTTCAGCGAAAATTGCAACGCCAGTTGAGCGCGCTGGGTTCACTGAGGTGTTGGAGATTGGGATCGAGATCAAGTGGATCAAGGTCAAGGCAAGGCCGATTGAGATTGGCGCAAAGCCTGCGGGAGCAATTTTACTGGTTGAACCCAAAATCACAATCAAGAAAAAGGCGGTTAAGATGACTTCAGCAATAATTACGCTGATCAAAGAGAAACCACCTGGCGAATGTTCGCCAAATCCATTTGATGCAAATCCGCCGACTGAGGTGAAATCTGATTTTCCAGACAAAATGAGAAACAAGGCAAGACCTGCCAACAAGCCGCCGACAACTTGTGCGATCACATACATTGGTAATTCTTTGAAAGAAAATTTGCCTGCCACAGCAAGACCAACAGAGACAGCGGGATTAAAGTGCCCGCCAGAAATGCCGCCGACGGCATAAGCCATTGTCAGCACTGTTAGGCCGAAAGCAAAAGAAACTCCCAATAAACCAATGCCTACATCTGGAAATGCAGCTGCGAACACAGCACTGCCGCAACCACCAAACACCAACCAGAATGTGCCAAAGGCTTCAGCCATTAATTTTTTCACGTTAAATCCTCCAATAATAGTGAAATCTGCCAAAACCATATATATTTAAAGTTGCGTTGCAACTATTTTCCACCCAGAGATGTATTATTGTCGGACAATATAAAGCTTGGCGATTTATATTCTGGTGCGAGAAACCAGCCATTTGTTTGAATTTAAACGCAGTTCAAGCTTTATAAACTGAAGGTGGGGGCAGAATCATTGAATTTCCTGCCTTATCAGACCTTAGACGTTATTGCGTCGCTTATATTGCTGTGCTACCAAAGCGCAAATTTCAGGCATATTTGCTTTACCTCCTAAATTGATAAGATGGTTTTTTAAATAAAATCAAGGAGTTAATAAAAATGGCGTCTGAGCGAATATTCAAACGAGTTACGATAGGGTTCCAGTGACTGCATCTTCTCCTCTTTCCGGTGTTGCTGATCGTTATGCGGGTGCGCTGTTCGAGCTGTGCACAACTGCTGCAAAAATCAAAGCGACTGAAAAAGATTTAGACGCGCTTGATAAAAGCCTTTCTGGCAGCGAAGACCTGACACGGCTGATCAAAAGCCCTGTATTTTCAACGGAAGATCAGGTCCGTGCAATTGACGCGCTTCTGACAAAATCAAAAACTACCGATATGACAGCGAACTTCATTCGCGTGGTTGCTCAAAACCGCCGCTTGTTTGTTTTACCTGCGATTATCGAATCATTCCGTCGCATGGCAGCTGATGCCCGTGGCGAAGTCGCAGGTGATGTGACGTCTGCTGTAAAGCTTACCGCTGCACAGCTTAAAGACCTAAAGGCAGCACTGAAGGCCAAAGTTGGCAAAGACGTGGCGCTTAACGAAATTGTTGATCCATCTGTTCTTGGTGGCCTTATTGTTAAGGTTGGCAGTCAGATGATTGACACGTCCATTCGGACAAAACTTACTTCCCTCAAAATGATGATGAAAGAGGTCGGCTGATGGAAATCAAAGCCGCGGAAATTTCCGCAATCCTCAAAGAGCAAATCGCGAATTTCGGCAAAGAAGCGGAAGTTTCTGAAGTCGGTCAAGTGCTTTCCGTCGGTGACGGTATCGCTCGCGTTTATGGTCTTGATAATGTACAAGCCGGTGAGATGGTCGAATTCCCTGGTGGAATTCGTGGCATGGCGCTGAACCTTGAAAGTGACAACGTTGGTGTTGTGATCTTCGGTTCTGACCGTGACATTAAAGAAGGCGACACAGTTAAGCGTACAGGCGCTATTGTGGACGTACCAGTTGGCCGCGGCCTTCTTGGTCGTGTGGTTGACGCGCTTGGTAACCCGATTGACGGCAAAGGCCCGATCGAAGGTGACCGTGTTCGTGTGGACGTGAAAGCGCCAGGCATTATTCCGCGTAAATCTGTGCATGAGCCAATGTCGACAGGTCTTAAAGCGATTGACGCTTTGATCCCAGTTGGTCGTGGTCAGCGCGAGCTTGTGATTGGTGACCGTCAGACTGGTAAAACAGCGATCATCCTCGACACATTCTTGAACCAGAAGCCGATCAACAAAGGTAAAGACGAAAGCAAAAAGCTTTATTGTATTTACGTTGCTGTTGGCCAAAAACGTTCAACTGTTGCTCAGTTCGTGAAAATCCTCGAAGAGCGTGGCGCTCTTGAGTATTCAATCGTGATTGCCGCAACCGCATCTGATCCAGCACCGATGCAGTATCTTGCACCGTTTACTGGTTCTGCGATGGGCGAATTCTTCCGCGATAACGGCATGCACGCGATGATCGGTTATGATGACCTTTCAAAACAAGCTGTTGCTTATCGTCAAATGTCACTTCTTCTTCGTCGTCCACCAGGACGTGAAGCTTACCCTGGTGATGTTTTCTACTTGCACTCTCGTCTTCTTGAGCGTTCTGCTAAATTGAACGAAGACAATGGTTCAGGTTCAATGACAGCACTTCCAGTGATTGAAACACAAGGTAATGACGTGTCAGCGTTTATTCCAACAAACGTGATTTCAATTACAGATGGCCAGATCTTCCTTGAAACAGACTTGTTCTACCAAGGTATCCGTCCAGCTGTGAACGTTGGTCTATCGGTTTCCCGCGTTGGTTCATCTGCTCAAATTAAAGCGATGAAACAGGTTGCTGGTTCGATTAAGGGTGAATTGGCCCAGTATCGTGAGATGGCAGCGTTTGCGCAGTTCGGTTCTGACCTTGATGCCTCAACTCAGCGTTTGTTGAACCGCGGTGCGCGTTTGACAGAGCTTTTGAAGCAACCACAGTTCTCTCCGCTTAAAACGGAAGAGCAAGTGGCTGTGATCTACGCTGGTGTGAACGGTTATCTTGATACACTTGAAGTAAGCCAAGTTGGCCCATTTGAGCAGGGTCTTTTGACCAGCTTGCGTGGCGACCACCAAGCGCTTCTTGATCAGATCCGTGATGACGCGAAACTGACAGACGAATCAGAAGGCAAATTGAAAGACGTGATTGAAGCGTTTGCTAAATCATTTGCTTAACTGAAACAAACAAGGGCGAGGCGATTATGCCTCGCACCTTTCTTTTATGATTGTTGACCAAAGGGACCTCGATGGCGAGCCTTAAGGATCTTAAAAATCGGATCGCGTCTGTTAAAGCGACGCAGAAGATTACTAAAGCCATGCAGATGGTGGCAGCAGCGAAGCTTCGCAAAGCGCAAGAAGCCGCTGAAGCAGCGCGCCCATATGCCGAGCGTATGAGTTCGGTTATGGCCAATATCTCTGCTGGTGTTCAAGGAAGCGATAACGCACCGAAGCTTATGGCTGGTAGCGGCAAGGATGATGTGCATCTTATTGTTGTTATGACGGCTGAGCGCGGTCTTTGCGGTGGCTTCAATTCATCCATTGCACGTATTGCTCGCGAAAAAGCGACCAGTCTTATGGCTGACGGCAAAACAGTGAAAATGATCTGTGTTGGCAAAAAAGGCTATGATGCCTTGAGAAGCCAATTTGCAGATCAAATCATTAAGCTGGTCGAGCTGAAAGACGTAAAGCAGATCGGTTTTGAAAACGCAGCAGACGTCGGCAAAACAGTCATCGACATGTTTGATGGCGAAGAATTTGATGTTTGCACAATCTGCTACTCAGAATTCCAGTCTGTCATTAGCCAAATTCCAACTGCACAGCAGATTATTCCTGCTGATGTGCCGGAAGCTAGCGAAGGTGACGGCGATGCGGTTCAGTATGAATATGAACCGGAAGAAGGCGAAATTCTTGAAGACCTTCTCCCGCGTAATATTGCCATGCAGATTTTCCGTGGATTGCTAGAAAATGCGGCCTCTGAACAGGGTGCACGGATGAGCGCCATGGACAACGCAACACGCAATGCTGGTGAGATGATCGACAAATTGACGATTAGCTATAACCGTCAGCGTCAGGCTCAAATTACTAAAGAATTGATCGAAATTATTTCTGGTGCAGAAGCACTGTAACCAGAACCTTATTGACCCCGCCTTTGGTGGGCATGAGTAAAGACCGAAAGGGAAAGAAATGGCTAAAGCAGCAGCTACGAAAGCAGCGCCAAAAAAGGCCGCACCGAAGAAAGCAGCACCAAAGGCAAAAGGTGCCGTTGGTCGCGTAACGCAGGTGATTGGTGCGGTTGTTGATGTTCAGTTTGATGATCATCTACCAAAAATTTTGAACGCTCTTGAAACGGACAACGGCGGTAACCGCTTGGTTCTCGAAGTTGCTCAGCACTTGGGTGAGAACACTGTTCGTACAATCGCGATGGACGGTACTGAAGGTTTGGTTCGTGGTCAGGAAGTTGCTGACACGGGTGAGCCGATCTTGGTTCCTGTTGGCGACGAAACACTTGGCCGCATCATGAACGTGATTGGTGAGCCGGTTGATGAAGCTGGCCCAATCAAAACAAAAGAAAAACGCGGTATCCACCAAGATGCGCCTGCTTATATTGAGCAATCAACAGAAGCGGAAATCTTGGTCACAGGTATTAAAGTTGTTGACCTTCTCGCCCCTTATTCAAAAGGTGGTAAAATTGGTCTCTTCGGTGGTGCTGGTGTTGGTAAAACCGTTTTGATTATGGAATTGATCAACAACATCGCGAAAGCACACGGTGGTTATTCTGTGTTTGCTGGCGTTGGTGAGCGTACACGTGAAGGTAATGACCTTTACTGGGAAATGGTCGAATCTGGTGTGAACAAAGAAGGCGGCGGCGAAGGTTCTAAAGCGGCCCTCGTTTACGGTCAGATGAATGAGCCTCCTGGAGCGCGTGCTCGTGTTGCTTTGACAGGTCTTACAATTGCGGAAGATTTCCGTGACAAAGGCCAAGACGTTTTGTTCTTCGTGGACAACATCTTCCGCTTTACACAGGCTGGTTCTGAAGTGTCCGCGCTTCTCGGTCGTATTCCTTCTGCTGTGGGCTATCAGCCAACACTTGGTACCGATATGGGCGCCATGCAGGAGCGGATTACAACGACAACTAAAGGTTCAATCACATCTGTTCAGGCCGTTTACGTTCCTGCCGATGACTTGACTGACCCGGCGCCTGCTTCAACGTTTGCTCACTTGGATGCGACAACAGTGTTGAACCGTTCGATTGCTGAAAAAGGTATCTACCCTGCGGTTGATCCACTTGATTCAACATCACGTATTCTCGACCCATTGGTTGTTGGCCAAGAGCACTATGATGTTGCACGTTCAGTGCAAGAAATTCTTCAGCGTTATAAAGCGCTACAAGACATCATCGCCATCCTCGGCATGGACGAGCTTTCAGAAGAAGACAAAATTACAGTGGCACGTGCCCGTAAGATTGAACGCTTCTTGTCACAGCCGTTCTTCGTTGCTGAAATCTTTACTGGTTCACCTGGTAAATTGGTGGCTCTTGAAGACACAATTGCAGGCTTTAAAGGTCTTGTGGCTGGTGATTACGATCACCTTCCAGAAGCTGCTTTCTACCTCGTTGGTGATATCAACGAAGCGAAAGAAAAAGCTGAAAAGCTCGCTGCTGAAGCGGCTTAGTAAAGTTGGATCGGGCAGATCTTTCGCTTGACGATTGTGTCAACGAAACCTGCCCGTGGTCCGGCAAACCGGTAAGTGCCGATAGTTTGACCCTCTACAAAGATAAGGTCGTCGGCTTTTGCAATACGGGATGTCGGGATAAATTCGAACAAGCTGCCTCGCATTTTGAAGCAGCGCTGAATGAAGAGAAAACGAATGGCTGACGCTTTCACATTCGAACTCGTTTCCCCTGAGAAGCTGATCTTCTCTGGCGATGCAACTGAAGTTATGGTGCCAGGTTCTGAGGGTTACTTTACCGTCATGACCAACCATGCGCCGTTTATGTCTACTGTTAAGCCGGGCATTGTTGAGGCAAAGCTTGCTGATGGCGCTGAGATGAAAATCTTCGTCAAAGGTGGTTTGGCTGATGTTTCACCAAATGGTTTCACTCTACTGGCTGAACAAGCCGTTGAGGTTGCCGCCATGGACAAAGCAATGATGGATGATCAAATTTCTGCCGCTGAAGCAGATCTTGAGGCCGCCATTGAAGACAAAAAACAAGCGGCACAAGAGAAGGTTGACCAATTGAAAGAAGTGAAAGCTTCCCTCGGTCTCTAATCTTTTATCGATAATGAATTTTAAAAGCGGGCTTTTTAGCCCGCTTTTTTTTGATTGAATTAGGGTTTTATGTCAGTAGCATGTAGCCCATGATCAAAATAATATCCCATGCATTCATATTTATCCTACTCACTATTCTCTCTCAGATTGGTGGCATTGCGTGGTTGATCGCGCTCCGTTTTAGATTGCGGTTGATAGCATTTGTCGGTGTATATGCAGTACTCTCTATCAGCACAATTTACATCGCTCCAACCCTCGGGCGCGTTCCGCTTCCGTGTTGGTCTGATGGCCCGCTGCAATCACAGTCCGTGTTATATTGTGTGTTGAACCGACACTATGTAACGCCCGAGTTGAAAAGCGTGGCGCTTGATATTGCCGATAAAATAGATGCATCCTTTCCTGGCACGAAAACACTGACCCTCGATGGCGGGTTTCCCTATTTCGCCAGTTTTCCGCTCCTGCCGCATCTATCTCACCACGACGGGAAAAAGCTAGATTTTTCTTTCTTTTATCAAGACGCAGATGGTGAATATATCGCGGATAAAACACCCTCTCCAATCGGCTATTTTGGATTTATCCAAGGCCCGACGGAATGTCCAGCAAACTGGATTACCCTTAGATGGGATTTCAACTGGTTACAGTCGTTGCTGCCCAAATACCCGCTTGAAGAGAAACGCACTGCAGCATTAATTGATATAATCGCAGATGATCCCCACGTTTCAAAATTGCTTTTAGAGCCACACTTGAAGAACAGATTGAATATAAAAAGCGATAAAGTACGTTTTCAAGGTTGCCGCGCTGCAAGACATGATGATCACGTTCACATTCAATTATAAAAAAGGGCGGCTCAAAGCCGCCCTTCATCACAAATATTGAACAGACTACTCAGCCGCTTCAATCTTATCCTGCGTCTTCGTATCAAAATCGCTGGCATCATGGCGTTCATGCAATTGCTCGCTTAGTTCACCGAAGGCGCGATTGACCATTTTACCCCGTTTTACCGCAGGGCGTTCGTCGATCTCTTTAGCCCATCGGGTCAGGTTCTTATAAGAAGCGGCATCAAGGAATGTAGCGCTATCACCATAAATACGACCCAGCACGACCAAACCATACCAAGGCCAAATTGCGATATCTGCAATGGTGTATTCATCCCCTGCAATGTACTTATTGCTCGCCAATTGACGGTCTAAGACGTCAAGCTGCCGTTTTGTTTCCATAGCAAAACGGTCGATTGGATATTGCATCTTAAAGGGCGCGTAGTGATAAAAATGCCCGAAGCCCCCACCAAGATACGGGGCAGAACCCATCTGCCAAAACAGCCAATTAAGGCATTCAGTGCGTCCAGCCGCATCTTCTGGGATGAAAGCACCAAATTTTTCCGCGAGATAAAGCAGGATTGAACCTGATTCAAAAATCCGCGTAGGTGGTGTCGTGCTGTGGTCCATCATCGCAGGAATTTTGGAGTTTGGATTGATATCCACAAACCCGCTGGAAAATTGGTCACCCTTACCAATGCTAATCAAATAAGCATCATATTCTGCCCCTGTATGACCAAGCGCCAAAAGCTCTTCCAACAACACAGTCACCTTCACACCATTCGGTGTAGCAAGCGAATGCAGTTGAATTGGATGTTTGCCAACTTCTAAAACCTTGTCATGAGTTGGTCCCGAGATCGGGCGATTGATATTGGCGAACTCACCGCCATTTTTAGCATCCCACGTCCACACCTTAGGGGGTGTATATTCATCTTGCTCGGCCATCATTCAAACTCCGGTCTATCGCAGTTAAACTGCATTGTTCATCTCGTTGAATATAGTGCGTTATGTGAAATTTCATAGCAAGACGATTACACACACAGGTGATCAGACTGTTCGATAATCGGAAACGATCACCCCAGCACCTTTTACCAAAAACTTTGTGGGTCGACATCAATTTGCAAATGAACACCGTTGCGTGGGTTTTGACAGCCGCCAAGCCAACCTTTGATATAAGATTGAATATCAAGGTTCTTCGGCGCTTGTATCAAAAGCCGCGCCCTAAACCGGCCCCGTACGACCGCAAGAGGGGCTTCAGAAGGACCGAGGATCAATATTCGCGCATCGTTTGGCGCACTCATTCGCAAATGTTGGCCATATTGCATGGCGCTGGCCTTATCATTCCCAGAGATGATGAAGGAGACGAGGCGGCCATAAGGGGGAAGGCCGTTTTGTTTTCGTTGTTCGCTTTCCGCTTTATAAAACGCATCACGGTCACCCGCTAGAATGGTCTTCATCACCACATGATCGGGCGCATAGCTTTGCAAAAGCGCGCGCGATTTCCCACCAGCTCGACCCGCACGCCCTGTTACCTGACTGAGTAATTGAAAGGTACGTTCCGCCGCGCGCATATCGCCATTGCCAAGACCTAAGTCCGCATCGACGACGCCGACCAGAGATAGCTTGGGAAAGTTATGTCCCTTCGCCACCAACTGCGTCCCGATTATGATGTCCGCCTCACCGCGTTCAATGGCAGCGAGTTCTTGTTTTAGCCGTTTCGCAGACGTGAACATATCTGACGACAAAATAATTGATCGCGCATCAGGGAAGATTTCAAGCACTTCCTCATGGATACGCTCAACACCTGGACCGCAGGCAACCAAGGTATCTTCGCCATCACAATTGGGACACTTATCTGGTTTTCTAGATGAGTAACCACAGTGGTGACATTCAATCGTATTGCGAAAACGGTGTTCCACCAGCCAAGTTGAACAATCAGGGCATTGGAACCGAAATCCGCATTGGCGACAAAGCGTCAAAGGTGCATAGCCACGGCGATTGAGAAAGAGAAGGGATTGCTTCCTGTCCTCTATCGTTTGTTTCATTGCAGATACCAAATCTGGGGCGAGCCAGCGGCCTTTTTCTGGCGGATTAACCCGCATGTCGAGCGCCGCTAGGGACGGCAATTCTGCATGAGAAAAACGGCCCTTAAGAACGACCTTCTGATACCGGCCTTCTTCCGCATTGACGTAGCTTTCTAGCGACGGCGTGGCGGATGCGAGAACCACGGCAAAATCATTCAAGTGTCCCCGAACCACGGCCATATCCCGCGCGTTATAGATTGCGCGATCTTCCTGTTTATAGGCCATGTCATGTTCTTCATCGACAATGATGAGGCCCAAATCTTGATAGGGAAGAAACAACGCCGAGCGCGCACCCACGACAACACGGACTTCTCCATCAGCAACACCCCGCCAAACAAGTTCCCGCCGTTTTGATGTGATGTCGGAATGCCATTCCGTTGGTAGCCCACCGAAACGGGCAGCAAAGCGATCGAGGAACGCGCCTGTTAGTGAGATTTCTGGCACCAAGATTAATATCTGTTTGCCTGCTTTCAAGGCTTCGCTGATGGCTTCAAAATAAACTTCAGTTTTCCCGGAGCCCGTCACTCCATCAATCAACGTGACGCTGTATTTACCCGCTGCAACCGCTTGTCTCAGCGTTGCGCCTGCTCCCTTTTGGCTTTCAAAAAGTTCAACGGCGCTAAAGTCAGGATCAAGTCTATCAGCAACAGGCTTTGGCGGTAGGATTACGGTTTCGAATGCACCCGCTTTTACCAACCCATCAATAACGCTCGGTGTGACCCCAGCAGCAGAGGCAAGGTTTGATTTGGACCACGCCAATCCATCATCCGCAAGGGCCAGCACTTTTTCCCGCGCTGGTGTCATCCGGCTGGGCTTTTCGCCATTGCTGCGGACACCCATGATTGGCTTATCTTCGCTCAGTGCTTTTGGTATGCGCACCACCATGCGAGCAACCAAACCGGGGCTTGAAAGCGTGTAGCGTGCTACCCAGTCAACGAAGCGGCGAATGTCGTGGGAAATGGGGGGTACATCATAAACGTCGACGATGGGTCTGAGCTTCTTAGGATCAACGTTTTCAGCCCCCTCATCATCCCAAACAACGCCGATCACGGTGCGAGGGCCAAGCGGGACTTTGACAATTGAGCCTATCTCAACGTTCATATCTTCGCCGACCAGATAGGAATATGGTCCATCAGTTGGAAGCGGCACCATCACAGCGACTACATCGCCCGCCGTCTTTACGACAGATGGGCGTGCTTCATCCGGCTTTGGACGGGTCTTTTCCGGCGTGAAATCTGTTTGCTCTTCCTCAAAAAAGCCCAACAAATTGTCGGAAAGCCCTGATGGTGGTTTTTGTCCGCTCATGTTTTCCGTGAACTGATGGTGATTCACCGGTTACAGTAGCAAAACAACCGTGCATTTGCTTCCGGATTCGGATATTGAAAGTACAAATTCGCATTCTATCCAAGGAAAGCTATTCCCATGAAATTTTTTGTAGATACCGCCGATGTTGCTGAAATCCGTGAATTGGAGGCAACAGGCCTTTTGGATGGTGTGACAACCAATCCATCGTTGATATTGAAATCTGGTCGCGACATCAAAGAAGTGCTCGCGGAAATTTGTGACGCTGTTGAAGGTCCAGTATCTGGCGAAGTTGTGGCTATGGAAGCCGGCGCCATGATTAAAGAAGGCAAATTGCTTGCTGAAATCGCGAGCAATATTTGCATTAAATTGCCACTCACAATGGAAGGCTTGAAAGCTTGTAAGGCGCTGACGGATGAAGGTTATAAAACCAACGTCACGCTTTGCTTCTCAGCTAACCAAGCGCTGCTTGCTGCAAAAGCAGGCGCGACGTTTATCTCACCGTTTATTGGTCGCCTCGATGATATGGCAATTGATGGCATGGAGCTGATTGAAGACATCCGCACCATTTATGACAACTACGGTTTTGAGACTGAAATCTTGGCAGCCTCCATTCGCACAGCCAATCACGTAAAAGACGCAGCCCTTGCAGGCGCAGATGTAGCAACTATCCCTCCGTCTACTCTCAAAGGATTGGTCAAGCATCCATTGACGGATAAAGGCCTTGAAACATTTATGGCTGATTGGGCGAAGACGGGCCAGTCGATTACGTAAGTCTACATTTAGGTTTTTGTTGGCGGAGGCTCTTTAAAAACATAACGAGCCCCGCCAGCAAGCAAACCCCAAAACCCAGCTGACACGCCGAACAAAGACATGCCTGATGCCGTCATTAAAAATGTGACGGCGGCCAGCATTATTCGTGCCAATGGCATTCAAGCCTTGCAAAGCCGGCAAGAGCGGTTAGCAGATCAGCGAAGCTAACGGCTATCCTAGAATAACTTGACCTTATTTTTCTTTTGGACTGCTTTGTCCGCGTTTTTAATGGCTTCTTGGTCGACGGCTATTTGATCCGTAGATTCTGCTGCGGGCAGCAGTGACACAATGATGCCAGCGCGATTAATGTCGCAGACGTAGCTTCCAGCTTGTGATGTAATGCGGATACGGAAAACGTCTGCACCTAAGAGGTTAGAGCTTAGGGGTAAAATATTACCAGAATTTGGGAAGCGGGTTGCGATTTCGGATGAGCAGGCGAGTTGAAGGTCAGCTGGAGCTGTTTCTACGGCTTGGTTTGCTGTTGGTTTCAAGCCTGAAGAACCTGTGGACGTGCACGCAGCCAGTATGCTTGCAGCAAAGAAACCTAGCAAACTTGTAAATAAGGTTTTTGTCACGCTGTGCCTAGTCACGTCAAATGGTCCCATCAATCAAAATTAAACACCCATAAGAAGTGCAGCATCTATAAGTGGTTTGGTCGTTCTATATTGGATTAACGTATCAAAATTCTCAAGTTTGTGGAGTCCCAGAACAATAAACTTTCAATCTGGCAGCAATGCTATGACTAGTGCACAACCGTGTTCATTGCCTTTAGATTTCGGCTTCTGAGGATAGCCATGCAGGTTTCAATGCTTGCAAGAATAGCGACGATGATGAGCAAAGGGGTGTGCCCGATCCAAACAATGAGCGTTCCAGCAATGAGAGGAAAGCCAAAAACGCCGATGAAATAACTAAGGGCAAAAAGTTGGAGCGTTTGAGGGACAAGATCGTCTCTCGCATCATTTGCCGCCATTGCTGTGAGAATGGGATACGAAGCGCCGTAGCCAATGCCAAACATGAAGGCGACCAATATGTATAGCGGCTCGGTGTTTTCCATCATGATGAATACGACGACACTCGCTGTCATGGCCGCTTGCATAACCGCAATTGTTCGATAGGGCGAAGTGCCACCTTGAAAGCCGATTAGCAGTAAGCGGCACGATAAAACGGTGATGGTATAGGTGAGGAAAAAGATAGAATAATCCAAACCTCTGGCATTGGCGAAAACGGTTTGAAAATTGTTCATGCCAGCAAACACGCTCGCACCGATGCAAGCCATCGTAATGGGAAGCCAAGCTGGGGATTGCATGATGCGTTTAAGGGAAGACCAATTTAATCTTGAGGTTGGTTGCGTAGTCGCGTCCTTTGCAAGGGCTTGAACGTGGGTTGTGATTGCAAAGAATAACGCGCCGCTGCCAAGGCACAAAAGGCCCATTAATTGAAATGTCTCAGCTATCGAAACTTCTATGGTTTGCAACCAAGCCGCCAATACAGGCGAAATTCCAAAGCCGCCCATAACAAACACGGATAAAACCGCGAAGGCCTTGATACGTTTGCGGGCGTCAGTGATACGGGTGAGGACGACGGGGATTAGGCTATAAAATAGACCCCAGCCCAAACCAAGCAAAATGCTTGCGATGATCAAAACCAAGCCAACTGACGTGGCCACACTGAACAGCATCAGGCTGATTGCGATCAAAACCCCTGAAAGGCTGAGTGTTCTCATACGGCCAATTTTGTCTGAAAGATGCCCCGCGAAATACACCACAATCAATGTTGCAACTGTTGTGACCGCAAGCATTTGCCCGACATTCTTTTCATTGGCCCCAAAGGTTTGGAACAAGTCGGGCAATAAAAAGGTTAGGCCATAGGTGCCTGATTGAACGAAACACGCAGTAAAATACAGACTTAAAATGATTGTGCGTGACATACCGTACGCAGACCCATGCGGCTTTTTAAGCCGCATTCTTATGAGAGTTCTTGCGTAATTTCTCTTCGTTTTCATGAATATAATTACGCGTCGGCTTTGCCGTTGACTGCTTTTTTACAACTTGAATTTGAAAATTAAAAAGCTTTCCATGACGGAAACTCACCTCAGACGTTGCAAGGTATAAGTCCCACATGCGGAAAAAGCGTTCATCATACAACTCTAATACCTTGTCACGATTAGCGTTGAACCTTTCACGCCAATGTTTGAGTGTATCAGCATAGTGGTAAGTCAGAATCTCGATATCTTTCACGAGCAATCCGCTCTTTTCAATAGAGCGTAGAGTTTCGGAAAGGCACGGTATATGCCCATTCGGGAAAATATACTTTTCAACGAAAGGAGGGTCAAACGCATTTGGTTTCGCACGCCCAATGGAGTGCAAAACAAACACGCCATCATCCTTCATCAGCTTTTTTGCGGTTTTGAAATAAGGAATAAAGTTTTGCGGCCCTACATGTTCAAACATACCGATAGAAACCAGGCGATCAAAGGTTCCTTCAACCTCACGGTAGTCGGTTAAATTGAAACGAACGCTTTCGCTAAGGCCGAGATCTTGCGCGCGCTGCTGGGCAACGCGTTGCTGTTCGATTGACAATGTAACGCCGGTAACATCGACATCAAAATTCTGGGCTAAGAATAAACCTGTGCCGCCCCAACCGCAGCCAATATCTAATACACGTTGTCCCTCTTCCAGCATCATTTTAGCTGAGATATGGCGCTTTTTAGCGCTTTGGGCTTCTTCTAAGCTGGCATCAGGAGTTTCAAAATATGCGCACGAATACTGCAAATCATCATCGAGAAACAGTTTGAACAGGCGGTCATCTAAATCATAATGATGCGCGACATTACGCTGTGCCTTTTCAGGCGCAATACGGCGGCGCCAAAATCGATCAACGACCCGCCATAAACTAAGGGCAACGGCAGGTGGGGTTGCAAATTTTTTGGCCCCATTAATTTTTACAATCTCAATAAAGCGATCCAACTCACTGCTGTCTATGGTCATGCGACCGTCCATATACATCTCAGCAAATTTCAACGCTGGATCAAAGTAGACTGAGCGCACGGCTTCTGCATCTTGAAAATGAACAGTCGCTACAGGGTTTTCGCCGTTACCAAAATTGACCTGCTCACCCGAAGGATAATGCACGTTCAATGTGCCCGTTCGTATGGCACGCTGGAGCATCCCAGTAAGTAGATTTTCAAAATTCAAAAGGGAAAACACCATAACTACAATTCCTACAAAGTTTATTGGCTGCCTGATGCAAGCTCGAGACTACGCACCTCGTTGTATCAGTGTCGACAGGCTTGCTGCAAGGAGGATAATCTTTCAACGTTTCAAGCGAGGTTTAAAAGACCCACGAAGGTTTTGATCTCTTGCGTGGGTTTTAACTTTTGGGCCTACGCAGCGCGCAGGTTTTTTGCCGCTTTTTTGGCGGCATCTAAGCCTCTCGTGATATCAGAAATCAAATCATCAGCACTTTCAAGGCCAACCGACAAACGGATCAAGCCATCACCAATACCAAGCTCCGCACATTCATCTGCGGATAGGCGTTGGTGCGTGGTTGTGGCGGGATGGGTCACAAGGCTTTTTGCGTCACCTAGATTGTTTGAAATCTTGATGATGTTGAGCGCATTGCAAAAGGCAAAAGCTGCTTTCTTGCCGCCGTGAATATCAAGTGCCAACATGGTGGACCCTGCGGCCATTTGCTTTTTGATAAGCTCGCGCTGTGGATGAGTGTCCGAGCCTGGATAGATCAGGTTTGAGAGCGCTGAGTTTCCTTCAAATTCTTTCGCAATCTTACCTGCTGTTTCTGTCTGACGTTCCACACGAAGCGGTAGCGTCTCAAGACCTTTAAGCAAGACCCATGCGTTGAACGGGCTCATGCTCGGGCCAGTGTGTTTGTTATAAGCGAAAACCTTCTCGATATAATCTTCTTCACCAAGAATGATGCCACCAAGACAACGGCCTTGGCCGTCAATGTGCTTTGTTGCGGAATAAACCACGACATCTACACCGAATGTGCGAGGGCGCTGCCATAAGGGTGTTGCGAATACATTGTCGATGATTACTTTTGCATCGACCGCGTGGGCAAGGGTAGAAACAGCTTCAATGTCGATCACATCAAGGGTCGGATTGGTGGGTGATTCAAAAAAGCAAACTTTGGTGTTTGGCTTTATTGCAGCTTCCCATTCTTCAATTTTAGTGCCGTCAATCAAGGTTGTCTCAACACCAAATCGTGGCGCAAGTTCTTCAACGATATAGCGGCATGAACCAAACAATGCTTTGGCAGCAACGATATGATCACCAGCGCTTACAATGCTCATAATAGCGGAATGAACGGCGGCCATACCGCTTGCTGTTGCCATTGCAGCCGGTGCGCCTTCGAGCAATTTCATGCGCTCTTCAAACATGGCAACGGTTGGATTGGCGTAGCGTGAATAAACATAACCGTCTTCTTCACCGGCAAAACGAGCTTCGGCCGCTTCGGCGCTGTCATAGACAAAGCCTTGCGTTAAATAAAGCGCTTCGCTGGTTTCGCCAAATTCAGAGCGCGTTGAACCGCCATGAACAAGATTGGTAGCAAGATCTAGGGACTGGAGGTCAGAGGGGGAGGAGACCATATTACTTTCCTTACAAAAAACCCGACCAATACGATTGGTCGGGATGCACCCAGCTCCAACCGTTTAGCTGCTTTTTTAACGTGGCCGCAAGCTGGTCGCTCAAATCACCACGGGATAAGAACGGGTATAAACTCATCGTCTCTTGGCGTCAATTCACGGATTGGTTAGGAATTAGAGAGAGTAACTAAGCAAAGCGTGAGTTTCATGGATAAAACAGGCATTCTGGCAGAGCATCATATTGCTGAACTGGTCGCGACTAATGCGATTTCGGTAGCCCGAGCTTTGGACGATGATCAAATCCAACCTGCAAGTTTGGACCTTAGGCTTGGTGAGATCGCTTATCGTGTGCGAGCGAGCTTTCTGCCCGGCCCGCAGCGCTCAGTGATTGATCGGTTGCAATCTGTGAAACTTCACGAAATTGACCTGCGCGAAGGGGCGGTTTTAGAAGTTGGATGTGTTTATATCATTCCGCTGCTTGAGCATTTTAAACTGCCATCAGGCATGACGGCTTCTGCCAATCCAAAAAGCTCGACAGGGCGGCTTGATGTTTTCACCCGTGTGATTGCTGACCGTGCTCGCGAATTTGACCAAGTGCCAGAGGCTTATGAAGGGCCGCTTTATCTTGAGGTCAGTCCGCGTACTTTCCCTGTTGTGGTGCGTACTGGCTCACGGCTTAGCCAAATCAGGTTTAGAACGGGCGATTCACTTTTGTCTGACGCTGCTCTGCAAGAATTGCATGATAGCGAAACTCTGGTTGCCTCCAGCACACCTTACATTCAGCACGGCATTTCTCTTTCAATCGATCTTCAAGGCGGTGAAGATGGGTTGGTCGGCTATCGCGGTAAGCGTCATACGGGCGTGATTGATATGGACAAAAAGACGCAACACGATGTGCGCGATTTTTGGGAACCAATTTATGCGCGCGGCTCTGGGCCGGAAGTTGGATCGATTATCTTGGACCCTGATCAGTTTTATATTCTAGTTTCCAATGAAGCAGTTCACGTGCCACCAGATTATGCCGCTGAGATGGTGCCGTTTGATCCACTAGTTGGTGAATTCCGTGTGCATTATGCAGGCTTCTTTGATCCGGGCTTTGGTCATTCAGCCGCGGGTGGAACGGGTAGTCGCGCTGTTTTGGAAGTGCGTAGCCATGAAGTGCCGTTTATTTTGGAGCACGGGCAAACCATTGGCCGCTTGGTTTATGAGAAAATGTTAGAGCGCCCAAAAACCCTTTACGGCGAAATTGCCACATCCAATTATCAAGGGCAGGGCTTGAAGCTTTCAAAGCATTTTAAACTGCCGTGAACTTAAAAGTATAAAGGCCGCAAAAAGCGGCCTTTATCTTATTGAAAATTTGTATCGTGCAATGGGTCTTGCTTAGGCTTCGTCAGCTGGCAAGGCATTCAACATGCCATAACGCTCTTCGCCAATTTTTTCGAGCAAATCCATTTGCGTTTCCAAGAAGTCAGCGTGGCCTTCTTCGTCGACAAGCAACTCATCGAAGATCTTCATTGAAACATAGTCACCTTCAGCTTCGCAGATTTCACGGGATTTTCTGTAAGATGCGAGGGCTTCCATTTCGCCTGCAAGGTCTGCTTCCAGAACTTCTTTTACATTCGTACCAATGTTCAGCGGTGCGACTGTTTGCAGGTTTGGATGGCCTTCTAAGAAGAGGATACGCTCAATTAATTTGTCAGCGTGAACCATCTCTTCAAGGCTCTCTTCTTTCTCTTTTTTAGCAAGCTTGCCATAACCCCAATCATCCAAAAGGCGGTAGTGCAACCAATATTGGTTGATCGCGCCAAGTTCCAGATGGAGGGCTTCGTTTAATCGCTCAATTACTTTTGCGCTGCCTTTCATAGGGCGTTCCTTTTTGTTTGGGGTTCTCCCAATTTATATAGGCCAGCGAGAAATCTATGTAAAGTCAATTTAGAATAATTCTAAACTAATGAAAATGATTGGTGTAAAAAGGGTTAGTTTATAATTGACTGGGTTCTAGTTATCGCTTCTTCAAGCCGTAAAAAACCCCAGCCATTTCTGACCGGGGTTCAATTTTTTTACCTAAGTAATTCGCTTATTTTGGAAGCTCGCTGTCCATGCCCTTCACGTAGAAATTCATGCCGGCAAGTACACCATCTTCAGCCACTTCGCCCGCTTTCAAGAACACAGTGCCGTCTTTTTTGGTGATCGGACCTGTGAATGGGTGGAACGTGTCGTTTTTGATGCTTTCAGCAAGTTTAGCAGCTTTTTCAGCCAACTCTGCAGGCATGTTGGTGTAAGGCGCCATAATGACGTGCTCTTCAGTCATGCCGTCCCATGTTGCCTGCTGTGTCCATGTGCCATCAAGAACTTGCTTCGTGCGCTTAACATAGTAATGCGCCCAGTCATCGATGATGGCTGTTAGCTGAGTTTTTGGACCAAATTTGATCATGTCTGAGGCTTGACCAAATGCATTCGCACCGCGTTCTGCAGCAACCTGCATTGCAGCTGTAGAATCGGTGTGTTGTGTCAAAATGTCAGCACCTTGATCAAGGAGTGACTTTGCAGCATCTGCTTCTTTGCCTGGGTCAAACCATGTGCTTACCCAAACAACTTTCACTTTGAAATCTGGGTTTACAGATTGTGCGCCAAGCAAGAATGAGTTGATGCCTTGCACAACTTCTGGGATTGGGAATGACGCGATATAGCCTGCAACGCCTGTTTTAGACATTGTGCCTGCAATCATGCCTTGAACGTAGCGGCCTTCATAAAAGCGGCTATCGTAAGTTGAAACATTTGGATGCTCGCGTTTGAAACCAGTTGCGTGTTCAAACTTGATGTCTGGAAATTTTTTGGCAACCGCATTGGTTGGATCCATATAGCCAAATGATGTTGTAAAAATCAGGTCATGACCAGAGCGGGCAAGGCCTTCAATTGCACGTTCCGCGTCAGCGCCTTCAGGCACGCTTTCAAGATAAGTGGTTTCAACTTTATCGCCGAGTGCTAGTTCTACGGCTAGGCGGCCTTGGTCGTGCTGGTAGCTCCAGCCGAAATCACCAACTGGTCCCACATAAACGAAACCTACTTTAACTTTGTCTTTGCCAGCTGCGAGTGCGTTTTGCACTGTTGCTGTGGCACCAACGGCAATCATAGAGAGTGCTGCAAGTGCGCCGATTACTGTTTTTTTCATGACGTCTCCTCTTTATTTTATTCGCGAACCTGACGTTCTTGTCAGGTTTTATTATGCCCGCAAACTTGGTTGATGCCTTAACGCGCTGCTATTTATCAGCGACGAACGGCAAGCCAAGACAAGCTGGGGTATTCGTTTGGACCAGTCTTCTGTTTCTCGAGATCAGAATCAAGACCAAAATAGTGGCAAGATAGGGCAGAGCGGACAGAAGTTGTGTGGGAACATTAAATCCGAGCGCCTGAGCGTGAATTTGTAGGATGAGCACTGAGCCAAAGAGATAAGCGCCCGCAATCGCTCGCATTGGTCGCCAAGAGGCGAAAACCACGAGGGCTAAGGCAATCCAGCCGCGTCCCGCACTCATGCCTTCAATCCATTGTGTTGTGTAAGAAAGCGATAGATAAGCACCCGCAAGGCCCGCACAGGCACCACCAAACAAGATAGCCAAGAAACGCACGAACAAGACGGGATAACCAATGGCGTGAGCTGAGCTGTGATTGTCGCCAACGGCACGCAGAATGAGGCCGCTTCTTGATTTGAATAAGAACCATGAAACGCCGAAGGCCAACGCAAAAGACGCATAAACCAAAATGTCGTGGCCAAACAGCAAATTGCCGATAAGCGGAAGATCCGTCAGGCCGGGAATGTCCATCTTCGGTAATTTTAAACCCGGCAAACCAATATAAGCATTGCCGATGAGACCGGATAACCCAAGACCTAAAAGTGTGATTGAAAGGCCCGTCGCGACTTGATTGGCAGCCATGACAAGAACCAACAACGCAAAGAAAACGGAAAGCAACATGGCAGCACCAACGGCAAAGAAAATGCCTGCTGTTGGCGAACCAGTTAGCTGAGCGCCTGCAAAGCCCGCGATTGCGCCGATGATCATCATGCCTTCGACGCCGAGGTTTAAAACGCCTGAGCGTTCAACTACGAGCTCACCAATGGCTGCAAGCAACAAGGGTGTTGCTGCTGTCATAATGGTGACAGCAATGGCAAAGATAATATCAACACTCATGAGCGTACCTCACTCAGTCGCGTTTTGAGGCGCAAACGATAATAAATTAGCGTGTCGCAGGCGAGCACGAAGAACAGCAAGACACCTTGAAACACGCTGGTGATTTTATTGGTGACCTTGAGGAAAATTTGCGCGTTTTCGGCGCCGATGTAAGTAATCGACAAAATGAATGCCGCGATCAGCGCGCCGACTGGATTAAGCCTGCCCAAGAATGCAACGATGATTGCCGTAAAGCCATAACCAGGCGAAATGGCAGGGCGGAGTTGCTTGATTGGCCCTGCAACTTCGATGATGCCTGCAAGGCCAGCAAGACCGCCTGATATGGCGAGCACGAGATAGACCGTTTTATCACGACTGAAACCTGCGAATTTCGCAGCCTTTGGCGCTTGGCCAGCGAGCTTGATGCCGAAGCCTTGAAAGGTGCGACCCATAAAGAACAGCAAGATAAAGGCGGCAGCGATGGCGATATAAAGGCCAATGTTCAAACGGTCTGCACCAATGATTGGCATAGTCGCCCATTCATTAAAGCGGATGGTTTGTGGAAAATTTAATCCTGCTGGATCACGCCAAGGGCCGCGCACGACATAGTCGAGAATGAGTTCAGCCACATAGACCAGCATCAACGAGGTAAGGATTTCATTGGCGCCAAAACGCACTTTGAAGAGGGCTGGAATAAGGGCAAAAAACATCCCGCCCATAAAGCCAAGCATCATCATTAACGGCAAAGTATATGGGCCTTGCATGTCAGGCAGGAGCACTGGAATAGTCGCGCCCGCGATGGCGCCGAGAATGAATTGTCCTTCTGCGCCAATATTCCAAACATTGGCGGTGAAACAAATCGTAAGCCCTGCTGCAATAAGTGCGAGCGGGATGGTTTTGACCAGAATTTCTTCAAGCGACCATGCTTGTGTCAACGGCTCAACGAAAAAGACATAGAGACCATTGGCTGGATCTTTGCCGAGAAAAAGCAAGATGATGGCGCTGGTAATAAGGGTGAAAATGATCGCTATAATTGGTGATGCGAACATCATCCATTTAGAGGGAGCGACCCGCCGTTCAAGCGAAAGTGGCATGGCCCGCCTCCGTATTAGAATGGTCAAAGCCTTCGCCACCCATTAATAGGCCGAGGCTTTCGCGGGTCACTGTCGATGCATCCACAAAAGGTGAAAGGCTGCCTTCATGCAAGACGGCAATTTCGTCAGCAACTTCGAAAATCTCATCTAAATCTTGGCTGATGATCAACACCGCCATACCTGCTTCTGCGCTATCGATTAGCGTTTGCCTAATGTGGCGAGCCGCACCTGCATCAACGCCCCACGTTGGTTGGTTGATGACAATGATTTTAGGGTCACTGCCAAGTTCGCGACCTATAACAAACTTTTGCAGATTGCCACCAGACAAGGAACCTGCGGGCGGGTTTTTGCTGCCGCGACGAACATCGAAATCGTCGCAAATTTCTTCGCGAATTTTATCAGCGCTGGAACGTTTTAACCCGAAAGCAGACCGCAGGTCATTGCTGGTTGTCGCACGGGTCAAAATCACATTTTCGCTCATCGACATGCTGGGTGCAGCCCCATGGCCAAGGCGCTCTTCTGCAACAAAAGCCATGCCCATTTGACGACGTTTGTTGACGCCGATTTGTCCTGCGGGCTTGCCGAATATTTCAAGAGCTGAGGCATTATCTAAATTTGCTTCGCCAGTTAGGCTTGCAAAAAACTCGTTTTGTCCATTGCCCGCAATACCTGCAATCGCGGCGACAGTTCCAGCTTTCAATGAGAACGAGATGTTGTGGAGGGATGTTCCAAACTGCGAGTCCGTTGGCAAAGACATGTTCTTTGCTTCCAAAGCGGTTTCAGCTTGGCCGTGATGTTTGGTGCTGGTTTTCACATCAGCAACACTGGTGCCAACCATCAATCTTGCAAGTTCTGCTTTTGAGGTTTCGCGCGGGTCACAATGGCCGACGAGTTTCCCGTGACGCAAAATGGTCGCCGTATCGCATAGGGCCCGCACCTCATCGAGTTTATGGGAAATATAAAGGATCGACCGCCCTTCATCGCGCAGCTTTTTCAGTGTGATAAACAGTGTATCGGCTTCTTGCGGGGTCAGCACGGATGTTGGTTCATCCATAATGATCAGTTTTGGATTGGCCAACAAACAACGAACGATCTCCACTCGTTGGCGCTCACCAACGGATAAGTCTGCAATTTGTGCGGTTGGATCAAGTGGGAGCCCGTATTCGCGAGATATTTCTGAGAGGCTTTGACTTACTTCTCTCAAGCTTCTGTCTTTTGGCAGGGCAAGCGCGACATTTTCAGCAACATTAAGCGCGTCAAACAGTGAGAAATGTTGGAACACCATGCCAATGCCAAGTTTTCTCGCATAAGCGGGGCTGGCGATTTGTACGGGGGTGTTTTGCCAATTGATTTCACCACCGTCTGGGGCAAGTGCACCGTAGAGCATTTTGACAAGTGTTGATTTGCCCGCTCCATTCTCGCCGAGTAGGGCGTGAATTTCTCCTGTGCCTATGTTGAGATCAACGGCATCATTGGCAACGAGTGTGCCAAAAGTTTTTGTAATGCCTCGAACTGTCAGCATAAAAGCAACCAAGTAGTGAAATTACGGTCATCATTGTAATGTTTTCTACGAAAGTAAATCTGTTTTTCCAAGAAGGTAATTCAGATTTTGGAAGAAAGTCGTTGGCCAATTGTTAGCAAAATTGAGGTTATGGCAAGCTTCGGTCTAAAGCGCTGGTTTCACGTCTTCGCGATCCCTGATTGGCATCATGGTTGCCGTCATCATTGCCACTTGCTTTTCCACGCCGCCTTTAATGGCGAAAGCTTTGCCTTCCATTACAACGAGCGTGCGACCAGGTTTTACGACGGTTCCTTCAAAGCGATAGGTCTCGCCGAGGGCAGGGGCTAAAAAATTGGTCTTGAATTCAACGGTCAAAATTTCTTCCGCGTCACCCAGCAATGACAAGGCCGCATAGCCGCAAGCGCTGTCTAAAATCGCTGCAACGCCACCCCCGTGCAAAAACCCATGTTGCTGAGTGATTGGGTTGTGGTGTTGAACCGTAAAGATCACTTTGCCAGCTTCAACCGTTTCAAGATTGACGCCTAAGGTTTTCATCATAGGCTGCAAGTTGAAATTTTCGCGGACGCGCTGTTGGAAATTTTCAGATTTCGGCGTGAAAGTATTCAATCTTTGCCTCCGCTTAAAAACTCTGGACCAAAGCCGATCACCTCATCATCGAGCTTGCCAATCACCTTCTCGTCTTTGCCCTCATAATCAAGCGATTGAAGGAGGTGACGAATGACGTTCAGCCGCGCACGTTTTTTGTCGTTTGAGCGGACAATTGTCCACGGGGCATGATCTGTGTGCGTGCGCTTTAGCATCTCGTCACGTGCTTTGGTGTAATCATCCCATTTATCGAGAGCCTTGATGTCGATAGGGGAGAGCTTCCAAACCTTGAGCGGGTTATGGCGACGGTCATGAAAGCGTTTCAGCTGCATTTCGCGACCAACATTGAGCCAGATTTTGAATAGTTTAATGCCGTCATCCACCAGCATGTCTTCGAAGCGCGGCGTTTCGGTCAAGAATTTATCATGTTGCTTAGGCGTGCAAAAGCCCATGACAGGTTCAACGCCGGCGCGATTATACCAAGAGCGATCAAACAACACCATTTCGCCGTCGGTTGGCAGATGCTTGATGTAACGCTGATAGTAAAGTTCGCCCTGCTCGCGGTCGGTTGGCTTAGATAGGGCCACCACGCGGGTATAGCGTGGGTTTTGGAATTCTTTCACCGCATGAATGGTGCCGCCTTTGCCTGCCGCATCGCGACCTTCAAACACCATGACGACACGCTCACCAGTTTCACGTAACCAACGCTGAACTTTCACCAATTCAATTTGAAGCGGCTCAAGTTGCTTTTCATACTCTTTGCGCTTCATTGGTTTTTTGTGCGGATAACCACCGGAAGAAAATGTAAGATCCGCGATTTCATCGGCGAGGTCTGGATCGTCCAAATCGAAGTAATCAAGCGGATTAAAAGCATTCGTCATTGTCAAATTCCCCTTATGCGAAGGGCCTAACAATGCATGACTGGTTTCATCACTGCAATGGGTGACAGTATTGCAGTTGCAACGTGATTAATTGGCTTGCCGAACCAAGACGTGCGACACGGATGTGTCTTGGCGTTCTGGACTGATATAATTCGTAACCACGCCCACGCGCAATCTGCTGCCCACAGGCGAAATTTCTAAACGCCGCTCGGCGATGAATGTTTTGAAGACGGCGACCAATTCTCCTTGGCCAAGATCAACAAGCTCGCTCCAACCCCAAGAACAATCACGGGGGTGACATTTTTCGAGTGCCCTGATTTTTAGCTTCAAAACATCTGTATTTTGTGCGCAGGAAGTTTCGATTTCAATGCGATGTATAACCTTTTTCTCTGCACGTACATTGATCCATTTTCCATCTAGCTCATGGGCCTTGCAAGTTTCTGCGACTGCTGATGTTCCTAGCGAAAGAACGGCAATAAAGAATGCTGTGAGGATGAGAAAATATTTTTGCATGCTAAGCTCTCGGGTGGGCCTTATCATAGATTTCGGCCAGACGATCCATATCAACACCGGTATAGATTTGAGTGGTTGAAAGGCTTGCATGGCCGAGTAGTTCTTGAATAGTACGAAGGTCACCGCCACGACTGAGCAGATGGGTCGCAAAGGAATGGCGTAGTGCATGGGGTGTCGCACTTGACGGCAAACCCAAGGCGGAGCGTAGGCGTTCAACGGCTTTTTGAACAAGGCGTGGATTAAGTGGGCCACCGCGCGCGCCTCGAAACAGGGGCTCATCTTTGGCAAGGGTAAAGGGGCAAAGGCGAATGTACTGCGAAATAGCAGCGGAAACGGCTGGGAGCAGGGGTATGATCCGCTCTTTATTGCCTTTGCCGATAATCCGCATTGTTTTGGCTCGTTGATCAGGCGCCATTGCGCGGGTGAGCGAAAGTGCTTCTGAGATACGTAATCCAGCTGCATAACAAAGAGTGAGAACTGCAGCATCGCGGGCTGCAATCCACGGTTCTTCTGAGAGTTGCTCACTTGCATCGACCACGCGCTTTGATTGGTTCTCAGTCAAGGGCTTTGGCAGGGTCGCCGCGCGTTTTGGGCTTCTGATAGCGCCAAAAGCGGAGGCGTCAATTTCGCCTTGGCGTTCCAAAAACCGGGCAAGTGAGCGAATGCCAGAAAGGCTTCGCCCCATGGTTCTTGCCCCTGCACCATTGGCGCGTCTTCTTGCCATGAAGGAACGAATATCAGCTGGGCGTAAATTTGATAGGTCTTTCACTTTTGGCGGATGACCCAGATGTTCGGTTAAAAACCGGAAAAATTGTTCTACATCCCGCTCGTAAGCCTCGATGGTTTTTTCAGCGAGTTGTCGTTCGCTTTCAATAGATTGTACCCACCGTTCCCGCGCTTTGGCGAGGTCAGGACTAGCAATAATCAAAATGTTCTCAGCGCTGCTCATGGTCCTTATTTTGCCAGCGCCATCTTAAGGTCTGGTGAATTCAGCTTTTTATGCGCCGCCTCCAGTGTTATTGAAGTGTAACCAATCATGACAAACGGCCAAATCGCTATGTACGAAGCCATTACCAACAATATTAAAGTGGTCGTTGAGCCAATTTATCTGGAAAACGAATCCAGCCCCGATGCGAATCGTTATTTTTGGGCGTATCGTGTGGAAATTGAGAATTTGGGCGAAACTGTCGTGCAGCTCAAAGACCGATTTTGGAAAATTTCAGATGCGAACGGAAACGTTCAAGAAGTTGAGGGGCCGGGGGTTATCGGGCAACAACCATACATTAAAGCAGGTGCGCGGTTTGAATATACAAGCGGCTGCCCGCTGACGACTCCTTCTGGGTTTATGATGGGGCATTACTCGATGATTGATGAGGATGGCGAAGAGTTCAATGCTGAAATTCCAGCCTTCTCGCTCGATTTGCCTGATGCAAAACCTGTTTTGAATTGAGGGCTGAATTTAGTGATTGATCTTCGCCCTATCATAATGGTTGTTGGTGTTTTGTCGTCTATTCTTGGCGTGGCAATGTTCATTCCCGCTTTGGTTGACGGGGTGAATGGTAATGAGGAATGGAAGGTATTCGTTGCTTCAGGATTGATTACAGTTTTGATTGGCTTTGGCCTTTTTATCGCGTCTCGTGGTGACCGCCCCAGCCTAAATCTTCGGCAAGCTTTTTTAATGTCTGTTGTGACGTGGGTGATGCTTGGCGCCTTTGGTGCGCTGCCATTTTATTGGTCTACTTACATAGACAGCTATACAAATGCATACTTTGAATCGATTTCTGGTCTGACCACGACAGGCGCAACGATTATGGTCGGGTTGGATGATACACCTGCTGGTTTGCTGCTATGGCGGGGCATACTCCAGTGGATTGGTGGTTTGGGTATCATCGTTATGGCGGTTTCTGTTTTGCCGATGCTGCAAGTCGGTGGCATGCAGATCTTTAAAGCGGAAGCTTTTGATACGGCAGAGAAAATTTTGCCAAGTGCAACCCAAATTTCAGGTATTATGACGGCGATTTACTCTGCGCTGACAGTGGCCTGCATGATTGCGTATTTTGTGGTTGGCATGCCAGCCTTTGATGCGTTGGTCCATGCAATGACAACAGTTGCAACAGGTGGTTTTTCGACCAAAGACTTATCAATCGGCGCTTTCAACAGCGGGTGGGTCGATTTGGTTGCTGTCATTTTCATGGTGCTCGGGTCGCTTCCCTTTCTGCTCTATATCAAAATGATGCAGGGACAGAGGGATGCTCTTTTTACCGATGGCCAAGTGCGGGCCTTTTTGTTGACGCTTCTAGGCTTCATTATCATTGTCACGTCGCTTGAAGTGGCAGGCGAGTTTTTTGTGCCTGCTGAAGCGTTTCGCCATGCGGCTTTCAACGTTGTTTCGATCATGACGGGTACTGGATATGCAACCCAAGATTATGGCGCTTGGGGTGCGTTTTCCACGGCGATCTTCTTCTTGCTGATGTTTGTTGGTGGTTGCGCTGGATCTACCTCATGCGGCATTAAAATATTCCGCTGGCAGGTTTTGTTTCAAGATTTGAAGCAACACGTAAATAGTGTGGTGTTTCCCAATGGCGTCTTTGTAAAGCGCTTTAATGGCCTTGTGCTGCAAGACAGCGTGTCGGTTGCGGTGATGGGTTTCTTCTTCTTATACCTTGCCTGCTTTGCCGTGCTTGCCGCTTTGTTGAGCTTGACAGGGCTTGATACGTTGACGGCCTTGTCTGGTGCTGCGTCTGCCATTTCCAATGTGGGGCCGGGCCTTGGTTTGGTGATCGGGCCAGAAGGTAATTACACAACGTTGAGCGATACTGCCAAATGGCTTCTTGCCGCTGGTATGCTGCTTGGACGGTTGGAACTCTTTACTGTGCTGGTCCTTCTAACGCCTGCGTTTTGGCGGGTGTAGCAAGTCTGTTTTCTGCAGATGTTCGCGTGGTTTGATTGGCTAGTTGGTCAACCTGTCCGCTCGTGCCGTAAAAGATCGAGCGGAAGAACCATTTAATATCAGCACCAATGCCAAGCAATGCTGGCACCATGAATAAGACCAGTATCGTTGCAAAGGCTAGACCGAACACGATGGTAATGACCATCGGCAGCAAGAATTGTGCTTGGCGGCTGGTTTCAAACATGAGCGGTGTTAGTCCGCCGATGGTGGATAGCGAGGTTAGCAGCACTGCGCGCAAACGATCTCGACTGGCGCCGATGGCTGCATCAAAAATACTTTCACCTTCCTCGCGGCGCTCTTGGAAACGGCTCACCAAAATGAGGGAGTCGTTCACCAAAATACCGGATAGGCCCAGCATTCCGACAAAAGACAAAATGGTGAGCTTGAAGCCCAGCACGAAATGCCCAACCACAGCACCGACAACGCCAAATGGAATGATCATCATCACGGCAAGCGGCATGGTGTAGGAGCCGAAAATCCAGGCCAAAATGATGTAGATAAAGGCCAGCGCGATGGCGACACCAACTTTTAAATCGGCGAAGGCATCGGCGCGTTCTTTGTCTTTTCCATCATAGCGGTAGGTAAGGCCATATTTTGATGTAATGGCACGCACGCTACCGTTTTCTTCCAACTCGTCGATGACTTCTTGGGTGGTGGTCACGTTGTCATTAATGTCAGCGGTAACAGAAACGGTGAGCTTGCCATCTTTGCGTTGGATCACTGCAAAACCTTGGCTTTCATTGATTTCAACAATCTCGCCAAGCGGCACAAAATTATTTGTGGGCGTGCGGATTGGGAAATTGCGAAGGGCGGCTGTGCCTTGCGCTTCCATTTTTTGTTTGACCCTAAGCGTGATCTCTTCGTCACCTTCAGCTAAAAGGCGCGGAATGGCCCCTTCAAATGCGCTTCGAACTTGCTGGCCAACCGCATCAATAGATAAACCAAGCGTGCGGCCACGGTCGTTGAGTTCCAGTATTATTTCAGGCTTACCAAATGGCAGATTGTCTGCGGTGCCTGATACGCCAGGGATGACGGCGATCAACTGGGTGATCTCATTGGCTGCTTGTTTCAAAATGCCAGGGGTTGCCCCTTGCAATTGAATATCGATATCGCGACCTGGCGCGCCGCCACGGCGTTGTGAGATTGAGAAAGATTTTAAGCCAGCAATTGTTGGCACGCTTTGACGCCATGTTTTCACGATAAGTGGGGTGCGAACATTTCGGTTTTCAGAAACGGTGAGATCGACTTTGATGTCGGCTACATTCTGTCCACGGTTCACACCAGATTGGCCATAGGTGATTAAAACACTGTCGATGAACTTCTCGCCATCACCGAGTTTGTTTTCAAGGCCATAAGCTGTTTGTTCCAGATCGGCTAGAATTTTCAGCGCTTCTGGTCTTGGAATGCCCGCGTTGAAAACAATGTTCGCCGTGATCGTTTCAGCTTCAGGGGATGGGAAGAAGCTAAATCCGATTTTGCCACTACGAATGAGGCCAACGGCAAAGACCATCATGGCAGCAAGACAAATTGCGATTGTCACATAGCGCCAACGGAAAGAGGTCCGAATGGCCCAGTCAAACGGACGATCGCGGAAGGTGCCGAACCCACGATCAAAGAGGCGGCGAAACCAGCTTTCTTGCCCTTCAGGTCGTCGGTTGCGATTGAGAGCCATGAGATAAAAGATGCCTTCAATCAAGAAGCCAACAATAAATCCAAAGAGGCCGAGGACAACGGGGAGAAGGCTGGCGGAGGCAAGTCCTGCTACCCATTGCGAAATCGCGATGGCTTGTCCGATCATGAAGCCAAGGCCACCTAGGAAAAGGGAGAGCATATAACTTGCAGCTGAGCCGACCCAAGAGAAGAGCAATTGTACTGTGGCGAAAACTGGCGCGAGGCAAAGTTGAACAAGCTCAACGAAGGCAACGAGCAAATGAGCAAGCGGGTTGCTATCTGCTTTGACGAACCCAACCCAGCTTTCAGCACCAAACCATGAAGCATATATGCTTGATGCGCCAGCGAATGATACGTCACTTGAAACGGCAGTTGAAATGAGTGTCGCTATTTCTGGGCCATTGGCGTTTTGCACAGTAAAGGCAAAAGCCACGATGAGAAGAGAAATCAGGAATTGGCGCCACGGTGACCAAAGCCGCTTCTTGTGGGATTGCAATGAATGTCCGAGGTGGCCGGGCAAAATCAAGAAGCATTCAACTAGGCTGGCAATCAGGGTGCAGATGACAACAATTGGTATTGCCCCCATGATCTGACCAACCACGTCGCCAATGAGCAAAATTGGGCCGAAGGCCGCCGCAGTGGTTAGGCTTGCGGCAAATACGGGAAGCATCATGCGGCCCGCTCCACGCTCCGCCGCGACAAAGGAATCATCGCCCATTGAAAGGCGGGTGGCGGTATGTTCGCCCACCACAATGGCATCATCAACAATAATGCCAAGCATCATGAGCAGGGCAAAAAGCGAAACCATATTGATGGAAGCGCCCACCACCAGCATGACGCCCAAGGTGGCGGCAATGGCCACGGGAATACCAGCTGTTACCCAAAAGGCAACACGTGCGTTCAAGAAGATGAAGAGCACGATAACGACCAATAACAAGCCGCCAATGCCGTTCTTCAGCAAAAGCTGAATGCGTGCTTTCAAGGCATCTGTCCGCCCTGAATCTGCCGTAACAATGAGAGACTTTGGAAATGTGCTGGAAACCTCAGCCAAGTAGTCATCGACAATTTTCGATTGCTCAAGCGTATCACTGTTTGAAGCGCGATTGACGGTGAGTGAGATGGCAGGATTGCCATTGATGAGGGCGCGGGTTTGATCAATGTCGTAGGAGGCGCGCACGGATCCGATGTCGCCGACCGTGATGCGGTCGCCTGATTCGAGTGCGCGTACTTCAAGCTTGCGAAGGCTGCTAATATCCGCCGTCTCACCGATGGTGCGCAGTTGTTTGTCCACCAATCCTTCTAGATCACCAGAAGGTAAATCACGGGTGTTGTTACGCAATACGGTGGAGACATCATTTACTGTCATATTGAGCTGGCGCAGTATTTTTTGCTCAATATCGATATGAACTTCCTTGTCGCGCAGACCGCTCAGTTCGATATTATCAATGCCACGGTTGAGAAGATCGTCTCTGATCCGTTTTGCAAACGTTCGAATGGTGGATTCTGGGAACGGCCCATGCACCACGAGTGTCGCCACGCGGTCAAAGAAACGTGGGATCGTAATTTCTGGCTCTTCCGATTCTTCTGGCAAAGTGGTGACGGCATCGAGTGCTGTCTCTATTTCTGCTTCTGCGTCTTTAAGATTGGTTCCACTATCATATTCAATCGTAATCGCAGCGCCGCCTTCACGGGCTGTTGAATCAAGCTTTTTTACATCATTAAGGAAGCGCAGTTGCGGCTCAACAGCGGCCAGAATATTAGCTTCAGCATCTTCCGCACTAGCACCTGGCCAATTGATGTTGACCGTAATGCGGTCGACGACGAAATTTGGGAAGAATTGCGTATTCAGTTTTTGAACGGCAAAGACGCCTGCAATCAACAAAACCACCATCAGTAGGTTAGCGGCATTGGGGTGGCGAACGAAAAGGCGAAGCAATCCGTTTGCTTTGGATTGGTGATTTGGCTCAGCGTTTTCGCTCATCACGGTTTACCCTTTGGGTTGTGTTGATGGTGTCTCGGCGCTTTCAGTTGTTTGCTCTTCGCGTCGGATTAGAATGCCTTCACCAACCTCAGCAATTTGCGTGATGATCACTTCGTCACCCACATTCAAACCGTCACCGATAATAACAGACTGCCCGTCAAAGGCTGCGATGGTCACTTTTCGTGCGCTTAAGCGATTGTCGTTGCTGACAACATAAACTGTATCGCCTTCAAAAAGAGCGGTTTCAGGGATGCGGAAAGTTTGCTCAAAAGATTGATCCGGTACTGCGACGCTAACAAATGCACCTGGTCGTACGCCTTTTGAAACGGCGGCTTTATCCAGCCTCGCGTAGACGGCAACACCGCCTCGTCCGGCGGCAACTTCAGCACCAATACGGTCAATTTTTGCAGGAATCTCGAGGGTAGATGAACCAATCTTCCAAATAACATTCACAGTACGACCGTCGATGTCTTTGTTGTTGGTAACAAGGCGACCATATTGTCCATCTGAAAGCACAAATTCTGCATCCAGTGTTTCAGCCTCATAAAGCGTAATGATGTTAAGCGCTGATGTAATTGTCTGCCCAATTTCCACGTTTGTTGCTTGAATGACAGCGTTGAAGGGGGCTTTGAGATTTACTTTTTTGATGTTGCTCTTGGCTTGGCGAAGCAATGCTTGCAATCGCAATACAGTGGCTTTGCGCGCTTCAAGTTGAGCTTTTTGAATGGCAATATTTGCTTGACTGGTTTGGAAGGATGCACGTCTTTGGCTGAAAATGAGCTCGCGCTCTTCGACTGTTCTTTGTGTGACGGCTTTTCTGGAGAGCAGCTTTTTGGCTCGGTCCAAATCGTCTTGCCCCAGTGCTAATTGTTCGCGGGCGCGTTCCAACCCGGTTTCTTCGGTACTAATGCGGGTTGTGGTTTCCAATACGGAAGCTTCCGCTTCCTTTAAATTGGCTTCGGCTTCTGCAACAGCAATTTCAAAGGGGAATGGATTGAGTTTTATGAGGGTTTCGCCCGCCTTAACTCGTGCACCAGCTTTAACATTTGGGTTGATCTCAACAACTGTTCCATTGACCAGAGAGGTTAGATTAAGCGTTCGCCCTGCAACCAATTCGCCATAAACAGAAATCATTGGCTGATTGAGGCTTGCTTGTAGAATTTGGGTTTGAACGGTGTAGATGGCTTCTTTTTGAACTCGCTTTGGCCGTTCTTTGCGTGAGTCAGCCAATTGGTTCATCAAAAAGCCAGAGGCCACCAAAACTGCCGCCATGATGATAAATTGCATTCCACTGCGCACAGCAAAAACAGCAAGTTGCCAGGTTTTACTTCCGCGTGACGGGTTAGCAACCATTGGCTCTGCCACGGCGTCAGTATTGGCCACTACTTCCGCGTTATGCGGTGTAATCTCTGTCGCTTCGCTAACAGTAATGTCGGTGGAAGGCGGTTGCTTCATGTTGGGTTCTGTTTTGTTGGCGGTCAGGCCAGAGTGATTGAGCAAAATTGCACGTGGAATATGATCAGCTTAAGGCAATGGCGCCCGTTCGTATAATATAGTGGATATTTGACCAGAAGAAATGATAATTGCGCCTATCCTTAAGGCCGCGTGTTCAAGTTCTAGTGAAACTGGGTTTTATGCTAGGCCTTACCCGCTGCTAATTCTTCTGGTGTAACGGTGTAATCAGTACAGCAAAACTCACATTTCACCTCAATTTTGCCGTTGGTGACGACAGTTTCAAGTTCTTCTTTTGACATGGCGCGCAAGACCGACCAGATCTTTTCAGAAGAACAGGAGCATTTATCGTTTATTGGTTGCGGTTCAAAGATGCGTAATCCTTGTTCGTGAAACAGATTAAACAGCAGCTTTTCAGCGCCAATTTGTGGGTCGGTCAGCTCGTGGTCTTTGATGGTTCCAAATAAGCTTTGCGCCTCTATCCATGCATTGTCTTCGTCTAATGGGTCGCGTGTGTCTTCACCATCGCCACCATGAAGGTCGCGGTGTTTTATGCGATCTTCAGATTCAGGCATGAACTGAATAAGCACGCCACCAGCGCGCCACGTTTCAACAAGTTTACCTGTCTCATCGGCTTCTGTTAATTCACCAACGCCAAGTCGAACATACGTCGGAATTTGTTCTGACTGCATGAAATATGAATGGGCGACTTCTTCAAGGCTGTTACCTTCAAGTGCGACCATGCCTTGATAACGCTGCATATAAGCGCCTTGATCAACAGTCATCGCTAGCACACCTTTGCCAAGAAGATGCTCAGGCTCTGTCATTCCGGCTTCAATGGCTGCTGCTAATCGCTCTTCGTCAAATCGAGCATGGGCGCGAATGTCGCCTGGGGTGCGAAAATCGACAACGAGCAGTGTTACGGGGCCATCGGTTTGGGTTTGAACAATGAATTGGCCGTCAAATTTTAGGCTGGTGCCAAGCAGAACGGTGAGCGTCACCATTTCGCACAGCAATCTGGCAACTGGCTCTGGGTATTCATGGCGGCGGATGATGCCATCAAGGGCAACACCCAATTTTACAGCGCGGCCTCGTGTATCAAGGTCCTCAACAGCAAACGGCAACACAGCATCATCACCTGCAGGTGTGATCTGGTTAAAATCAATGCTCTTATCGCTCAAAGAACTCATGGGTTTATTCCATGCACCATTTTAAAATCGACTTTTGTGCGTGCAATCGGTTTTCTGCTTCATCGAAAACAACAGATTGCGGACCGTCCATGACGGATGCTGTTACTTCTTCTTCGCGGTGTGCTGGTAGGCAATGCATGAAGATTGCATCGTCTTTGGCTGCTGCCATCAGCTCATCGTTTACTTGATACGGCATGAGTAGATTATGACGACGATATTTTTGATTGTCCCCCATGGAAACAAATGTATCCGTGATCACACAATCCGCACCTTTCACAGCCTCATAAGGGTCACTGGTAAGCTCAAGCTTCGCACCTTCGCTTTCCGCCCATTTAAGGATCGCATCTGTTGGCTTCAGTTCTTGTGGCGTTGCGACTGCCAGCGTGAAATCAAAACGTGCGGCGGCATGAACGAAGGAGGAAAGCACATTATTGCCATCACCAGACCACGCAAGCTTCTTGCCTTTGATCGGGCCGCAATGCTCTTCAAAGGTCATAATGTCAGTCATGATTTGGCATGGATGGCTATCGTCTGTCAGGCCGTTGATGACCGGCACAGTGGCCGCTTCCGACAATTCGATCAGCCGACTATGATCGGTGGTGCGGATCATGATCGCATCCACATAGCGAGACATTACTTTTGCCGTGTCTGCAATGCTCTCTCCGCGACCTAGCTGAAGTTCGGCGCCGGATAGATAAAGCGTTTCCCCACCAAGCTCACGCATTCCAACATCAAAGGAAATACGGGTTCTGGTAGAAGGTTTATCAAAGATCATAGCGAGCATTTTGCCAGCAAGCGGTTGGTAGCTCATGCGACCAGACTTCGTGCGCTCATCTTTAATGGAGCGCGCATCATCAATGATGGCGCGTAGTGTCTTGGAACTATGATCTTTCAAATCCAAAAAATGACGAGGATTGGTCATGTCGACTCTCGGTTCTTGCATAAATAAAGTTAGATTATTGAGCGGATTGCGCGGCTCGAATTTCTGAACAGGCTTTTTCTAAGCTTTGAACAGCAATGTCGAGTTCTTCGGCGGTCGTTGTAAGTGGCGGCAGAAGCCGGACTACGTCGGTGCCTGCTGGTACCATCAATAGATTGTTGTTGCGTGCACTTGCAATAACATCTGAATTGGGAATGCGGGTTTTAAGGCCGAGCAAAAGTCCTTCACCGCGAACTTCTTCAAAGATATCTGAATTGGTGTCGATCAAAGCTGCAAGCTTTTGTTTGAGCACCAAGCTCTTTTGTTTGACCTCATCAAGGAAGCCGTCTTCTAACATCACATTGAGAACAGCGAGACCAACAGCCATGCCAAGCGGGTTGCCACCATAAGTAGAGCCGTGAACGCCAGGTCCAATGCCTGTGGAAGCTTCTTCTGTTGCTAAACACACGCCGAGCGGGAAGCCGCCACCGATGCCTTTTGCAACGGCCATGATATCTGGTGTAATGCCTGCGGCTTCATGGGCAAACAAAGTGCCAGTGCGTCCGGCCCCACATTGCACTTCATCAAAAATCAGCAAGAGGCCATGTTCGTCGCATAATTCCCGTAAGCCACGTAAGCATTGCGATGGAACGGGACGGATGCCACCTTCACCTTGAATAGGCTCGACAAGGATTGCGGCAGTCTTATCTGTGATGGCAGCTTTCAACGCGTCATGGTCGCCAAAGGGAACTTGGTCAAAGCCATCCATGTTAGGCCCGAAGCCTTCCATGTATTTGTCTTTGCCACCTGCGGCGATTGTACCAAGGGTTCTGCCGTGGAATGCTCCTTCAATCGTAATGATCCGATTGCGGTCCGTGTCGCCCTTGAGCCAGTGATAGCGCCGTGCCGTTTTAATTGCGCATTCCATCGCCTCTGCGCCAGAATTTGCCATAAAGGCGCGGTCAGCAAAGGTTGCTGCACAAAGGCGTTCAGCAAACGCGCTTTGTTCTGGAATTTCATAAAGGTTTGACAGATGCCAAATGCCGTCAGCTTGAGTTTTAAGTGCTTCCACAAGTTTTGGATGGCTGTGACCCAGTGAATTCACGGCAATGCCTGACGCATAATCCAGATATCGCTCACCCTTGTCAGACGTCAACCAGCTGCCTTCGCCGGATACGAATTTGAGGGGGATACGATTATAAGACTGAAAAAGCGCGTTAGATGACATTGTACTGTGCTTGTGGGTTGCCCGTATGACGGTTGTTGCTTTGTTAAAACGAAAAAAGTCGCCTCGAAACGGCGACCCCTAAATTCTCTTGATGCTTATGTGCATTGCACAGGGATAATTGTCAAGATTTTCAGCATTTTGTGGCCAAACGACAGCTCAAATTTGATGGCGTAAACGACACTCTAAATTCAACTTATGGTTGTATTGCTAAAAAAAGACTCGTTTTGATTCGTAGTAGTGTTTGTTCACTTGGGGACAAAGTAACTAATCGTTAACTTTTACGGTCTGAGCGTTTGCGGCGGATTCAGTCGTTTGATTAAAGTAGAAATAGAAAAGCACGACAAGTGCGGCAGTCCTGAAATGTAAGGCCACTTAGACAGTTTGATAAAAGTATCAGCTGTGAATGGTAAGGGATTCTGCCAATTTTTTGAGAGGGATGTTATGTCTTGGACTGATGAGCGGGTAGACGTTTTAAAGAAACTCTGGATGGATGGCTTGAGCGCCAGCCAAATCGCGCTTGAACTTGGGGGCGTCACAAGGAACGCCGTGATTGGTAAAGTGCACAGACTTGGTTTGTCTGGCCGTGGTAAAACCACATCAACCGCAAGTCGTAGTCGTCCGCAGCGTGCGCCTAATGCATCGTCACGACCGAGGGGGCAATCAGGTGGCAGTGTTGGTAATGCGGCGCTCAAAATGTCGCCGGACCAAGCCGCTGAGCCAGCGCCGCGTCCGCAGCGTTTTGAAGAATTGGTGATCCCAATTAGTGAGCGCGCTAATATTATGGACCTGACAGAGCACACATGTCGCTGGCCAATTGGTGACCCGACAGAGAGTGAATTCCATTTTTGTGGTCGTAAATCAGATGAAGGCGTTCCTTATTGTGGGCATCATCGCCGGATCGCCTATCAACCTGCTGCTGACAGAGGGCGTCGTAAGGCGGCTGGCTAGCACGGTTTTATAAGTTGAAATTTAAAAGGCCCAGCAACTGCTGGGCCTTTTTCGTTTAATGTGTGCTTTTTTATAGGTGGGATTAGCTATCTACTTCTGACAACCAACCCGCCATTGCGCCACCGATTTCATCGGGGCTATCTTCTTGAATGAAATGGCTGCCTGCAACTTGTACTTCGGTAACATTCGGCCATGAGCGACACAAATCACGGAGCTTCCCGCGTAAAATAGCGCCAGGTGAGGCGTCAACGAACAACTTGGGTATCTCGGTTTTAGCAAGCCATGCGGCATAATCTTCGACAATCTTGGTGACGTCTTCAGGATCGCCCTCAATTGGAATTTGGCGCGGCCATGTGAGTGTTGGGCGACGGTTTTCGCCTTTGTCTTTGAAAGGACGACGATAAACCTCCATTTCTTCGTCCGTTAGTTTGCGCAAGATGGAACCTGGCAAAACGGCTTCGATGAAGATGTTTTTTTCTAACACCATGTCTTCGCCCGCCTCAGAGCGGAAGCCTTGAAAGACGGCGCGGGCTTCTTCGGGCCAATCATCCCAACTTGGAACGGGTGCAACGATGCCTTCCATAAAGCAAATGCCTTTAACGCGTTCGCTGTTGCGACGTGCCCAATCAAAGCCCAGCGCGGACCCCCAATCATGGATACAAAGATAAATCGGGCCTTCAGGCAAAACCGCATTAATGAAACCATCAAGATAGCGGCGATGTTCAACAAAACGGTAGCTCTCAGCATTGGGGTTATCGAGCTTATCACTATCACCCATGCCGATTAGGTCTGGCGCGATGGCGTAATAGTCATCAGCCACATGAGGCATAACATTGCGCCATAGATAGCTGGAGGTTGGGTTGCCATGCAGAAACAATATCGGCGTGTTGTCAGCTTCTCCTAAGGCGACATAGGCCATTTTCTTACCCTCGACGGATACGAATGATTTTTCATGTTCTTTGGTTGAGAGTGCCATTTATATCTCCGATTTGATTTGTTAGTGAGCCTAGCGAAAATTATTCAAAAGCACAGCTAAATGTCTGTTCATATAATTGTGTCAGTTTGTTCGAGGCGAGTTTTGCCACAATAACAGGGCGTTTTTATCCCGTTTCCTAACGTTGACTACGATCGGTAACATCATCGTTTAATTGACAGCAGGGCTTGGAGCGGGCATAGAGTGCGCCATCGAATTTTAGATGGAAATGTCATGCGCTTTTTAGTTGCAATGAAGACAACAAAAACGGTTTCAACGACGGCGTTCACAGCGTCTTCAAAGCCGTGCGCGTTTATGACTGCCACATCAAAGACGAAAACCACCAAGACAACCTAACACCCCCTTCTGACCCGACCTCTCTCCGGCGATGAAGCTGGGGATCAACGCTTCATGCCATAAGGCAAAGCGCGGTTGGGAGAGGTGATAAAAGGAACGAAGACAATGGGTTTTAAAATTGCCATCGCAGGCGCAACTGGTAACGTTGGCCGTGAAATGCTCGATATTTTGCACGAACGCGGCTTTCCAGCTGACGAAGTCGTGCCACTTGCTTCACGTCGTAGCTTGGGAACGGAAGTTTCATACGGTGATAAATCACTGAAAGTGAAAGCGTTGGAAAATTACGATTTTTCTGACACGGACATTTGTTTGATGTCTGCGGGCGGTTCTATTTCTAAAGAATATGCACCAAAGATTGGCGCGCAGGGCTGTGTTGTTATCGATAACTCATCTGCCTTCCGCTATGACCCTGATGTGCCGTTGATCGTGCCTGAAGTAAACGCAGATGATGCAGCAGGCTTTACAAAGCGCAATATTATCGCAAATCCAAACTGTTCAACCGCTCAACTTGTTGTGGCGCTAAAGCCATTGCATGACAAAGCGAAGATCAAGCGCGTTGTGGTTTCAACATACCAATCTGTTTCTGGCGCTGGCAAAAAGGGTGGCGATGAACTCTTCACTCAGTCTCGTGCTGTATTCGTGTCGGACCCAATCGAGAACGAGACATTCACCAAGCGCATCGCGTTTAACGTGATCCCGCATATTGATGTGTTCTTGGATGATGGCTTCACGAAAGAAGAGTGGAAAATGGTCGCTGAGACCAAGAAGATGCTCGACCCAAAAATCAAACTCACCGCCACTTGTGTGCGCGTGCCTGTTTTTGTTGGTCACGCTGAAGCTGTTAACATTGAGTTTGAAGAAGAACTAACTGCAGATGATGCACGTGCAATCTTGCGGGAAGCGCCGGGCTGTTTGGTAATTGATAAGCGCGAAGATGGCGGTTACATCACTCCTTATGAAGCAACGGGCGAAGATGCGACTTATATCTCTCGTATCCGCGAAGATTCAACCGTCGAGAACGGTCTTGCTATGTGGGTGGTTTCAGACAACCTTCGCAAAGGTGCAGCGCTTAACACGGTTCAAATTGCAGAAGTGCTTGTTAATCGCGGCTTGATCCAGCCAAAGGCAAAAGCTGCTTAAAGCTTTATCCAATACGACATTAAAAATGCCTCGGTTTTGCCGGGGCATTTTTTTGTGCAAAATGGGGCGATGGAGGAGCGCACAATGTCATTAGGTCAAACGATACGCCTTAAATCTGGTTTGGATATGCCCGCTTTTGGCTATGGCACTTGGAAGATGGGCGAGATCGCCGCTAATGAGGCAGACGAGATTGCAACCATCCATCAGGCCTTGGAGCGCGGCGTTTGCCATTTTGATACGGCAGAAATGTACGGTGATGGTTCGACTGAATTGTTGCTTGGTAAAGCACTCACAGCAGCTGATCGTTCAAACCTGTTTCTCACCTCCAAATTTTATCCGTTTAATGCAAGCAAACAAGCGATGATGAATTCCTGCGAGGATAGTCTTGAACGCATGGGGACGAGCTATATCGATCTCTACCTGCTCCATTGGCCAGGGGCGACGGCGTTTGAAGAAACGCTGGAAGGTGCGCATCAATTGTTGAAGCAGGGTAAAATCCGCGCGTTTGGGGTGAGCAATTTCAGCTTTCAAGAACTGGGTGACTTGATCGATGGAGGACTTAGCGATCTCATAGATGTCAATCAAGTGATGTATAATCCGGCAAGGCGCGGTATTGAGTTTGATCTTTTGCCTTTGATGCAGCTCCACACGATCGCTTGTGTTGCCTATACGCCGATAGAACCGGCCTTGCTGGGGCGTAATGGCGCGTTTGCTGAGCTTGCACAATCGCTCAATTTTTCACCCGCTGAACTCGCGCTTTCATGGCATATGACGAGCGGGCGAGCTGTCCCGATACCGAAATGCTCGAAGCCTCACCATTTAGATGGATTGCTGCGCGCTGCACAAACAACGTTAGACACTGAAGTAATGTCGGCAATTGACGGCATGTTTCCGCCGCCGAGCCATGCAGCACCGCTTGATCTTTTATAGCAGGAGAATAAAGACGGACTATCTAAGCCGCATTGCCCGGACGTTTTGCAGGTGTTGGGGTATTGGGTGCGGATATTCCCGTTGATCCGGCGTCTGTTGAGCCAGTTTGGGCGCCGCCATTTGCTGGGGCGGAGCCGTCGGGATTAAAGCCAAGGGCCACCAGTTGCTTTTGAATGCCGATCAGACGGCGCTTCATATGCGAACTATAAGCAAGGCCACGATCTTTGAATTTATCAATGCGGGCTTCTTCAATTTCTAACCGTGATATCAACTCAGCATGACGACGGTCTTTGTCGGTGAAAAATCGAGCAGCAATTTTATTCTCAATGGCTTTGTCCTGATTGATCTTTGTATCAACCGCAAGCTTCAAGTTTTTAGGCACTTCATAGGCTGGACAAGCATTTTTAGCATTGAACTTACCGCCGTCTGTCGCCTTCGCGTTAAACACATAACCGCGATTGCAACTATCTACTTTTGGCGCAACACCTGTCAGTTCAAAATGTTCATAGCCACGTTTAAGTGTCCGCCAAAATGGCATGCTTTCATCGTTTTGGAAGATCGCCATATTTTCAGCAGACATCCGGAACGGGAAGGCGTGGACTTGAAAGGCTTTTTGTCCGCCTAAGAAAGCTTCGCGAGCCAATGCGTAAATCTCTTCGATTTGCGCGTCTTCCATTGAGTAACAACCAGCCGATGAACAAGCGCCATGCACCATCAAGAAGGAACCGGTGCGGTTATGGGAACGATCATAGGAATTAGGAAAACCGAGATTGAACGCGAGGTGGAACGAAGAGTTTGGGTTCATCAAACCGGGTGTGACGCGGTAAAACCCTTCCGGCGCTTGTCGGTCGCCTTCTTTGAACTTAGGACCGAGGTCGCCAGACCACGCGCATATTTCGTAAGTCTTCAAAAGAGCGTATTTGCCAGAAGATTTTCTTTTCCAAACTTCCAGCTCGGCTTCTTTTTTGAAAATACGGATGAAGATGCCGTCGCGCTCTCCAACGTTAATATCGGCCATCTTGGCTTTTAAATAAGAAGGTATTGGCGTGTTTTCTTTTTCGAAATCGCCACCATAACAGGCTGATAAAAGAGCCGCACTTGCCAACAAACCTGCGCCTGTTAACAGGCGGCGAGCCTTGCGAGATGCTTTATGAAAAGCGTTCACAGATAGGGCGGTTTTAGCGCTGGAATTTCTATTTAATTCGACCAAGACCTGTCCCTTAGACAACCAAAAAATCACCTGCATTATTGCAACGCATCATTACTGATAGCTTACCAAAGGCCATGCCAGCAGCATATTTCATGTATTTCTAGCATAAACACGCCGATTTTGTGATAAATGCTCTGTGAACAGCATTTGTTATTGAACGATATGAAAATGGCGACACCTTTTGATGTCGCCATTGGTCTTTTTAATAAGAAATAATGCTTAGTACATTGTGAAAATGCGCGAAGGACCGCCAGTGCCACCTTTGTGTTTTGGTGCGCCCACAACTAATGTTCCGCCTACTGCTGGCACTTCGTCGAGATTTGCGAGGTTTTCAATGCCCCAGCGATTGGTTGGTAGCCAAGCATAATGGGTTTTGAAGTCAGCTGAGATGCCATGATCCAGTGAGAGGGTATCAGAGGCGATACCAACGGCGGTGGATTCTTCAAGCAGCATTTTTGTGGCTTCAATGTGGAACCCAGGGAAGTGCAATTTGCCATCCCCATCTGGATTGCGGAACTTGTCCGATGTCACAAGCTTGTCCCAGCCTGAATTCATTGCGACACAGCATTTTTCTGGCAATGGACCATTTTTGGCGATCCATGCTTTGATGTCGTCAGGTGTTACTTCGGCGTCTGCATTGTCTTGTGCTCTCGTCTTTATATCGATAACGGCAAGTGGCACGATGAGATTGTCGACTGGAATCTCATCGACGGAAAGGCCATCTGCGGAGAAGTGCAGCGGGGCATCCATATGAGTTCCGGTATGCTCATTCACATTCATTTCAAACAGATTGAAACCGTTTTCCTTGAAGTTGAATTTTTGATCCATGCTGATACCAGGCGCCCCGAAATAAGTCGGGAACTGATCTGAAACAGTGTGGGTCATGTCTGCAATTTTTGATGGCGTTGCAGCCATTGCTGGCGCATTAGCAACTGTTGTAAGCGCTCCTGCACTGGCTGCTGCTGCAAATCCTGCTTTGAACAAATCGCGGCGGTTCAACATGCGTTGTTTGACGCTTTCTACGACACAATGATGGCACATTTTTCTTTCCCCAAAATCAAATTATCTAAAATTGAGACTGGTGAATTGACGGCTAGTGCAGACCAAAAACCAGTCCCGCGCACCTAAGCCTACACACATAATAGCAATTGAATCCACTCGTAGCGTGGTCACGAAGGGTTGAGTTGGTGAAATTTGGTTGTGTAATTGTTAGTTAAACAAGCAAAATAAGCCAGAGCATGGCTTTTCGCTAAGGAAGTATTTTTCTGATCCCGCGTGCAACGGAGCAATCAAATTTGTTCTGGAAATTTCGTTTTCAATTTTCTCAGCAGCAGGGTGCAGCGCCTTTAGGAAGGTCAAGTTTTCATAAAGTGTGCGGGTAAGATGCAGTGCGTCTTCTCTTGGAAAAGAGCTAAGGCTAACAAGGAAATTTTTCTGCCCGACTGTTTGTACTGGACTGGTCTGATTAGGATAAGTGTTAGCCTCAATCGTGACACGGTTCCAGATTGGGATTTCGTCATCGTTGAGTTTTGATAAATGCTCGTCTGAAATATTCAGCAATACAGCTTCATTGTCTCTATTGAAGAAAGCATCTTTGATTGTATGGTCGCCCGAATGAGAAAACAGGGCTAATCCGTTGATGACATCGTTGGCAAAAGCATCAACCGTTTCACGGGGGTCGAGGTTGGGCAGGCTAAACAATTTGTCGTGGATCAAGCCATTTTTGCGGAAAAGAAGTTTTGCAGCATCGTGGGAGAGAGAACCTGCTTGACCAAATGATATCGCTTGGCTGGTTAACGACCTGAAGTCTTCTAAGTCATCTTTTCGCACAAAGTTTCCGCGTATGATCAAATGCGCGTTTGCTTCCCATAGGGTGGCCAATGACCTTAGTTGTCTGGCGTTTTTGTATTGATCAAATGGGGGTTTCTTTGTGATTGCTGCCAATAGGGTTGATGCATCAACGAAGGCAACATCTGCTTTGCCGGTCAATAAGGCATGCATATTGTCGGTAGGGCCGCGACTTCCTTGGACCTTTAGCAGAAGATTATCTGATTCAGATCGTTTCAATTTGATGAGTGTTGCAAGGGCAACGCCAACCGGATGGTAGTTGCTTGAAGAACTTCCGGTGTAAAAATTATAAGTAACGTCGGCGCGAGCAGGACTGTTGGTGCTTATAAAACCTAGGAATAACACAGCGATGAGGGCCATAAAGGCAAAACGGCGCACTTGGTCACTCTGTCTAGTAACTGCATCGTGAGTAAGACTTTGATTTTCAAGTGTGAGGAAGCTATTTATCATTTGCCACGACGTTCGATTCTACTTAACAAAACTGGTGTCAGTCTCGTGCTACTAAACGATTATCGCCCACAAATATTAATTGACCACTTATTCGACCGAAAAAAGGCCGATTTTAAATGCTAAAGTTGTTCTTAGTACCCTTTGTTGCGCTAAGCCTTTTTGTAACCAGTGGTTTATCGGCCCAAGCTGGCCCGTTCATTTTGGTTGATTTGAATTCAGAAAAAGTGCTAGCCGCTGACCGCCCGACGGACCCTTGGTATCCTGCTTCTATAACCAAATTGATGACACTTTATGTGGCGGTTGAAGCCATTCGTAATGGTGAGCTGTCGCTTACATCTACGTTGAAGATGTCAAGAAATGCATCGCGTGCTCAGCCGAGCAAAATGGGTTTCAAAGTTGGAACACAGGTTACAATGGCCAATGCATTCCAAATGCTGATTGTTAAATCTGCCAATGACATAGCCGTGGCCATTGCAGAGCGCGTTTCAGGGTCTGTGCCAGCTTTTGCCAAACGTATGACCGCAACCGCGCGCCGGATTGGTATGACAGGTAGTAATTTCGTCAATCCACATGGGCTCCCAAATAAATCGCAATATGTAACCGCGCGGGACATGGCTGTTTTGGCTGCCGCTTTCCATCGTAATTTCCCGGAAGTGATGCCGATTTTTAAGTTGGCAGCTATTCGTTTTGGCAAAAGTAATCTGCGTTCCCACAATTTGTTGGTTGAGCATTATCGCGGTGCGACGGGCATGAAAACTGGGTTTATATGTTCTGGTGGTTTGACCATGGTGGGCTCTGCTAAACGGGGCGGCAAGAACTTGCTGGTTGTTATTTTGGGCGAGCTTTCTTCTATTGACCGTGCTGAAAAAGCAGCCTTGGTCTTAGAGCGCGGTTTTGGGGGTTCTTTTAGCAAAAGTCGCGGGGCACTTGCTTCTTATAAGCCACGGCCAACGCGCAGCTCACCTGTTGATATTCGTCCGCATGTTTGCGGTGGACACCGTAAAATTAGACAGTTTCAGATCGTAGCGCCGCAACCGCGCCCAAAGAAGGGCATCTTTAAACGCTCAAAATACACGTCACCGCAGCGTAAAAACTTTGGTCCAAACCTCGGTGATAAATCCCATCCGCAAGGCGCGCTCATTGGTGTGCCTGGGCGTCGTAAATCTCGGTCTCATATTTTGCAACCACGCCGCGAAGGCGCTATTTCTCGGGTTTATGCGGGCCCACACCGTCCTGATGTGAAGGTTCCTTTTACGGTGAACGTTAGTAAGAAGGCGCGCAAGCAATTAGCAAAGGTGCAAAAGCAAGAAGCGTTAAGAGCAGAAGCGAATGCGACGCCAGCATTTGGAATTCCTTTGCCGCGCCAAAATCCTCTGGTTGCGGGACGTCAAAGCCGTGCAACGCCTGTAACCACACCGGCAGCACCAACGGACCTTCGTCCTGCTGTTCGATCATCAGCCAGCGCATTTGCAAATGCGTCTAATGGGGCTGCTGCCGTCAAGCCTGCGAGCGCTGCTAGCTCATTGCATCAATAGGATTTTTGGTGGTTTTAGATAAGCCCTTAACGGTCAGCATCATCACCGGCTTTTTGGGGGCTGGTAAAACCACTTTGTTAAACCGTCTTCTTGTGTCGCCTGACATGGCGAACGCGGCAGTGATCATTAATGAATTTGGTGATGTGTCGCTGGATCATCTGCTGGTTGAAAGTGGTGATGATGATATCATAGAGCTTTCTAGCGGATGTCTTTGCTGCACGATACGGGGCGAATTGGTTGAGACCTTGGAGCGTCTGCTTGATCGCCCAGATGCAAATCGATTGACATCTATCGTGATTGAAACCACAGGCCTTGCAGACCCAGTGCCGGTTATGCAGGCGGTGATGGCTCACCCTTTGCTCTCTCAGCGCCTTTCGCTTGGTTCTGTCGTGACGCTGATTGATGCGGTCAATGGTGTAACGACGCTTGAGCACTATGAAGAAGCCCGCAAACAAGTGGCTGTCGCTGATCAATTGTTGATTTCGAAGATCGATATGGCAACGGATACAACAGCGCTCAAATCTGTAATTTTCCAACTTAACCCCAACATCACGCCAATCAACGTTGTCGATGTTTCTGAGGCTGAACTGGTTGAGCAGTTGAGTACGGGTCTTTTTGAAATAGGTGAGAAGGCTGACATTGTTCAGGCATGGTTTGGTGAAAATGATCACCATCATGATCACCATCACCATGATCAAAATCGCCATGGAGAGACCATCCGCTCCTTTTCACTGGTGCGTGAAAGGCCAATCGAACATGAAGCGTTGAGAGCGTTTCTTGATTTGCTGGCGGCCCAGCATGGTCCTAAACTGTTACGGGTTAAGGGTCTGATCCATGTGGTTGAACATAGCGAACAACCCGTTTTAATTCACGGCGTTCAATCCATATTCCATCCGCCTCGAGTTTTGGATAAGTGGCCGAGCGCTGAACGTGTGACGAAGATTGTTTTCATCGCAGATGGTTTGGACGAAAGCTTTATCCAACGGCTTTTTGATGGATTTAGCGGAACGCCCCAGATTGATCAGGCAGATAGCGCTGCCATGATGGACAACCCGCTTGCAATTTCAGGGTATTCAAAATCCAGACAATCTTAATCAGTTGGCGCAAGAAGTCTTAAACTTTGGCTGATAGCCTGATATTTCCCCTGATGGAGTTGCGTTATGTCAGTATCAGTAGATGCGGTTGCAAGTTTTGTATCCGCAAGAGGAAATGTTGAAGCAGGTCAAGCAGTAGCGGCTCGTATTGCCGAAATTGACACCCAAACGGCTGTTAGTCTTATTCAATCCTTGCAAGGAAGCAGAGATGCACTTGCTGTGGCAGCTGCTGAAATTGCGGCCCCACCGCTTGATGGCACAGGCTCGCTTGTTGATCGCTCTGTATAGGGGCAATTCAACTTAACAAGGTTCATTGACGTTGCGCGCGCGCCATTTCAAATCATCAATGGTGTAGCTTTGCCGCGGGGCGGTTGTTGGGCAATCGAAATAATTAGGATCAGTTTGCAAACACCCTTGTTGGCACAATAGGGTTGAGATGCGTTGACTGCTGTCGTTGAACCAGACCCGTCCACCGGGCGTGGAAATATAGCCATTTACCCGTTGTTTAAAATCATGTTTCAAATCTGAAATTGACGGTACTTCTGTATCCGCGCGACGGTTGAAAGCACCGTGGGTGTGATAGGTCGCAATGGTTTTAAAGCGCCAAGGCTTTCGCTTCAGTCGACACCCATTAATATCACCCTGCCGCGCTGCCGTGGCTGTCAGAACGCCGTCTTTGTTCAAGCCGATCAACCCGCAATATTCACGATCGTTTTGAAAAGACGCCCCTTGAAAGGCGTTTAGTTGGGCCATAGCGAACGCATGTATTTCAGGCTCGCTATAGCGACGCTGTTGCGCATCAGTTGGGATTGGAGCGCTTGTGACGATGACAAGCAGAGAGAAGGCAATAAGTGATTTGTGAAAAATGCGCTTCAATTGAAAACCCGAGTTTATGTTTTCCCGCCTAACGTCTTAATTGAAACCTCTACCAGATTCTTCGCGTCATCTGATCCCCAATGTGCAATGCCCGCCAATACACCTTGTACACAGCCTTTCGGATCAACAATCATTGTTGTTGGCAGGCCAAAAACAAGACCTTTTGAACGGAAGTTTTGGAATGATTTATTGGCAGGGTCGAGATAGAGGTTGAGCGATGTTGCCTTGATGCTTTCAAGGAATTTTTGTGGTTTTTCGCCACCATTTCTATCGACATTGAGAGCGAAGACTTCAAAATCGTCGTTGCCGTATTCTTTTTGAATATTGGCAAGGTCTGGCATTTCCTCGCGGCATGGTCCGCACCATGTGGCCCATAGGTTCAAAACCAACACCTTGTTGAGGTCTGTAAATTGTTTTGCAGAGCCGTCGGGCATTTGAAAGCCGATATCTGTTAGTGGTACGGGCTTGTCTGCAATGCGCATGGCGGCTAAATCACCGACTGCGGCTGCGTCCAAAGCGGCGCGTTGAGCCTCACTCATTTGGCAGGCAGCTTGTGCTTCGGCTAATTTTGTCTCACCTGAAGCATTGCCATCAAAGCCACCATTCACGTATACGGTGACCACGCCAACGCCCACACCTAAAATGAGGGCGAGTGCAAAGAAAATTAATCCGCGTTTTTTTGGCTGATCAGCCATAGGGCATTCCTTCAAGTTTTACGTTTCGAGGTCGCACATGACACAAAAGAGTTCAGGTAACAAGATGTGGGGCGGTCGGTTCGCGAAAGGCCCTGATGCTATCATGGAAGAAATCAACGCGTCCATCGACTTTGACCAGAAATTAGCTGCCCAAGATATTCGCGGCTCAAAAGCCCACTGTTCTATGTTGGTGCATTGCGGCATAATTTCCAAGGAAGATGGTGATAAAATTGTCGAAGGACTAAACACAATCTCGTCAGAAATCGAGAATGGCGAATTTGCGTTTTCCCGTGCCCTTGAAGATATTCATATGAATGTGGAATCGCGGCTGCGCGATTTGATCGGTGATGCAGCAGGTAGATTGCACACAGCCCGCTCGCGTAACGACCAAGTCGCGACTGATTTTAAACTTTGGGTGCGTGATACAATTGATGTGATTGACGGTCAGTTGCGTGATTTGCAGTTGGCCTTTGTTGGCGTGGCCAAAGAGAATACCGCGAGCGTTATGCCCGGCTTTACGCATTTGCAAACGGCGCAACCCGTGACACTTGGTCATCATATGATGGCTTATGTCGAAATGATTGGCCGTGATCGTGGCCGCTTTCAAGACGCGCGCAAGCGATTGAATGAATGCCCACTTGGTAGTGCTGCCCTTGCTGGCACGCCATTCCCGATTGATCGCCACCGCACGGCAGAAGCGCTTGGTTTTGACCGTCCAACAGCGAATTCGCTTGATGGTGTATCAGACCGCGATTTTGCACTCGAAGCCTTGGGTGCTGCCTCTATTACATCAATCCACTTGTCTCGCTTTGCCGAAGAATTGGTGATTTGGTGTTCTGCCCAATTTGGTTTTGTCACCTTGTCAGATGCGTTTTCGACAGGTTCATCGATTATGCCGCAAAAGCGTAATCCTGATGCTGCCGAGTTGGTGCGCGCTAAAGCAGGTCGCATTATTGGTGCGATGAACGCGCTGATGATCGTAATGAAGGGCCTACCGCTCGCCTATTCTAAAGACATGCAAGAAGATAAAGAGCAAACCTTTGATGCTCTCGAAAACCTGTCTCTCGTGATTGCTGCAATGACTGGCATGGTTGGTGATATGAAGCCGAACCTAGAAAAATTGGGCGAGGCAGCCGGACATGGATATTCCACCGCCACTGATCTTGCTGATTGGTTGGTGCGTGAGTTGGGTCTGCCTTTCCGTGACGCGCACCATGTAACGGGCGCGATTGTTGCCCTAGCTGAGGGTGAAGGCGTAGGGCTTGATGGTCTCACGTTAGAGCAGATGCAAACTGTTGAACCGCGTTTGACTGATGGCATATTTGATGTGCTGACAGTTGAAAAATCAGTGGCTAGTCGCAAAGCATTTGGGGGCACGTCGCCTGAAAATGTTGCTCGTGAAGCAAAGCGTTGGAGTGAAACGCTTGACCAAGAGGCAAAAAAAGCCGAATAAATTTAATATGTTTTCGACAACAGGGTCTGAGATGGATCACGTATTGCTAAAATCTGGATTTAAATCTGGTGTTGTGTGTTTGGCTGCAGCCACCTTTCTAGTTGGGTGTGGCTTGAAACCAAGCCTCAATGAACTGAAGGTTCCCGACAAAGGCAACAATGTAGCACTTGAAAAGCCCACTGTTGCGGAAACCATTGATGGGCAAGCCGATGGGCAAGAGCCTATTTCCAAAAGCAAAGAAAAACGCGGCTTTCTCTTAGATTTCCTGCTTTAGCAACAAGACCACAGTCTCATGCATCATTTCAGTTATAAAAATGGCGTTTTACACGCCGAAGACGTGCCCTTGCCAGCTATTGCTGCAGCTGTTGGAACACCGTTTTATTGTTATTCTACAGCCACATTCGAGCGCCATTATAAAGTGTTTAAAAGCGCGTTTGATGGGCTTGATACGGTTGTTTGTTATGCCATGAAGGCAAACTCCAATCAGGCTGTATTGACCACGCTTGCAAAACTTGGCTGTGGTGCAGATGTTGTGTCGATTGGTGAGCTTACCCGTGCGTTGAAAGCGGGCATACCACCTGAGAAAATCATGTTTTCTGGCGTTGGCAAAACAGACGAAGAACTGAGTGCGGCGGTGAACGCTGGCATTTTGTGCATCAATGTCGAATCTGAGCCTGAACTTCATGCGCTAAGCCGTGTTGCAAGTGAGCTGGGGAAAGAAGCCCATGTTTCCTTCCGTATCAATCCTGATGTTGATGCGAAGACCCATGCGAAAATTTCGACAGGAAAATCTGAAAATAAGTTCGGTATTCCGTGGAAGGATGCTGAGCGAATTTACACTTTGGCCAAAGAGCTTCCAGGTGTGAAGGCAACAGGCATTGATATGCATATTGGTAGCCAAATCACGGACCTACAGCCGTTTGATGATGCTTTTGCTTTGCTTGCCCAATTGATCAAGACGTTGCGGGCAAATGGCCATACGATTGACCATGTGGATGTTGGTGGTGGGCTTGGTATTCCCTACAAGCAAGACAACACGCCGCCGCCTGAGCCAAGTGCTTACGCGAAAATTGTGCGGTCGCATATTGATGAGCTTGATTGTCAGGTTGTTTTTGAGCCAGGCCGATTGATTGCTGGCAATGCTGGCATTTTGGTTGGTGAGGTAATCTACGTCAAAGAAGGTGAGGGCAAAACCTTCGTGATTGGCAATGCAGCGATGAACGATCTCATTCGGCCAACGCTCTATGAGGCCTATCATGATGTGATGCCAGTCGCAGAACCGTCACAAAATGCTGAATGGATTGAGGCGGATATTGTTGGGCCGGTCTGTGAAACGGGTGATTATCTAGCACTTGGCCGCAACATGCCAAAACCTGAGGCTGGTGATTTGTTTGCGGTGATGTCAGCAGGCGCTTATGGGGCCGTGCAAGCAGGCACCTACAATACGCGCCCACTTATTCCTGAGGTGATGGTCAACGGTGACCAGTTCCATGTGATCAGGCCCCGCCTTACGGCGGAGCAAATCATTGCGCAGGATAGTTTGCCAGACTGGTTATAGAGCCTGGTTATAGAGCCTGAGTTAAACGGCGGCGACGCGGTTTAGGAACGTCTTCACTTCATTGCGCAGATCAGCCGTTTTTGTTGACATTTCTTCAGATGCTTCACGCACAGTATTTGCGGCGGTGTTGGTGCTGTGGGCAGCCTCTCCAACCTTATAAACATCAGCTGCAACGCTTTCAGATGCCTGATTTGCGTGATTTGCATTCTGGTTGATTTCCATTGTGACTTGGTTTTGATTTTCCAAAACTTCAGTGATTTGTACGGCGTGTTCTTTCGCTTCTGTCATGGTTCCAGAAATACTGCGCATTTTCTCAACCACATTTGACGTGCGCGATTGAATATCACCAACACCTTGGCCAATACGCTCTGTTGCAGTCGCCGTTTGGCTGGCAAGTGCTTTTACTTCGCTTGCAACAACCGCGAATCCACGGCCAGCCTCGCCTGCGCGTGCGGCTTCAATCGTGGCATTCAGTGCCAAGAGATTGGTTTGTTCTGCAATGTCTTTAATGAGAGAAACGATCTCGCTAATGGAACCCGCACTTTCAGAAAGCAAAGCGATGTCATCATTAGCGGTTGCTGCTTGCTCAGTTGCCTGTTCCACAATCGCGGTTACTTCGCTGGCTTGATGATTGATGGACCGGATTGATTGTTCCATTTTCTCAGCAGAGTTTGCGACGAACTTAATGTTTTTAGATGAATTCAAAGATGATTCATTCACATTGCTAACAAGTTCGCTGGTTCCATGTGCGGCATCAAAAAGCGTTGAAGAACTATCTTTCATACGCTCAACGCCGCCTTCAACAGCCAGCAACATTGTTTCACTGGTGGCTTGGAAATCGGCAACGATGGCGTCTACCTGTTTCTTGCGTGTTTCTGCGGCTTCTGAACGGGCGACTTTCTCGTCTTTGCGCATTTGTTGAACCACAGCATCGCGGAAGTAACCAACAGCGCGGGCGATTTGTCCAATTTCACATTTATAATTGGCAACCTGAAGTTCACCCATGATTGCGTGATCGTCAGATGTCTGCACCATTGCACGAATATCCTCGTCCAAGGTCGAAATCTTAGATACGATGACTTTGTAAGTGCGAGCAGAAAACAAAATGCCTGCTAATATTAGGATAATAACACCCAATGCTGCCAATGTGAGCTTCGTCTTTAGCGTGTCTGCTTGAGCGGTCTTCCGAGTGATCAAGCGTTGGGATAACTCTTTGTTGAGCGCATCGATTACGGTAAGGAAAGCATCATAATGTGTATTAAGTGGTTTGATTTTTAGGTCAGTTCCACTTTCGGCTGCTCCAAGTGAGACAGAAAACTTACCAGCTGCCCCTTGATATTTACCGTTTGTTTTTCGAAACGTCTCGGATATGGACTCTAAATTTTTGTCCATTGAAATGTTGAATAGTTCAAAATCGGTGCGGGTCGCTTTTGATAGATTGTCACCTATCACTTTGAACTGGCCTGCGTGGATCAAGAACATCATGCGATCAAATGGGTTGAGCTTCGTCTTCTTTTGAACTTTGCGACCGCTATTGATCATGGTCTGTAGGCGGGATGTAAGGAGCGGCACGGAGATTGCGGTGGATTCTGCTAAGAACATATCTCCGCGATCGGTCGTTTCCATCAATTGCGCGGTATTAAGTACACATTTTGAAAAATCAGCGATCTTTCCAGTGCTCACTTGGTAAAGCGCTTTTACAGGCGTACCTTTTTTGCCTTTACCGGCATTGGTGAAACAAATTGAAAAAGCAGGATAAGCTTCAGCTGTAATATCTGAAAATCCAGAAACATCTTCACCGCGCGCTTTTGCAAGTGTCAGCGGCCAGGTTTTTTTCAAGAGTGCCGTACCCGTTTTATGGGTATTGATGACGGCGAGTTCACCCAAGACATTCGTACTAAAATAAGCACCAAATGCTAGCATTGTGATAATTAAAGCCGCCGCAAGGGCCATTAAGTTTGTTTTGATCGATGATTTTTTCACAGTGAAGACTCTATTTATAAATTAACTAATTAAACTGGAAGGCTATTTTCTTGATTCTAATCACGTATTTTATTAATTGGATTAGAAATTATGCTAATTATTATTTAACGCTCTGATAACGATAATATTATCTTGAATTTTATTAATAATCACATAATGCGCGGAAAAATTTATTGAGTTTCGCAGACTAAGTGAACATCAAGTGGTTGTGAGTAAAAATCTAAGCCTAGCTATCGCTATGCCGTGATTTTGCCTTATAATAACGATCAATATTGAATACTATGAACGGTACCTCATCACCTTTGGATTAGTATGGACCATAAAGCGATAACCTCTCAATCTACGAAGTATCATGTAAGCCGTGTTATTAGGCGTGCGCGATTGGTTGTGATGTGGGAAGCTATTTGGCCGTCCATTTTTGCGCTTTTATTGATTGTTGGAACCTATGTTGCGCTCTCTTGGCTTGGGCTTTGGGCGCATACATCGAACTGGATGCGCGTTTGCGCAATGGTCGGCTTTGGTCTCATGAGCCTTTATGTGGTTGTGAAACTTATTCGCACGACATTCCCAGGTAATGAGCAAGTTGTTGATCGTATTGAGCATGTTTCTGGTATCGACCACCGTCCACTAACGGCGACACTGGATAAGCTGGGTAATGAAAACTCAAGCAATGCTGCGCAAGACACTCTTTGGCAGGCACATAAGAAGCGTATTTTTGATAAACTAAATGCGCTGCGATCAGGTTTCCCAAAGTCTCAAATCTCTTCGCTTGACCCTTATGGATTGCGGGTCTTGGTTGTGCTTGGTTTGTTTGTGGGTTTCAATGTTGCTGGTTCTGACCGTATTGCGCGTTTGACTGATATTGCTGATTTTGCCGGAACCAAGGCGAATATTGCAACACGCCTCGATGCGTGGGTGACGCCGCCGCGCTATACGGGAAAGCCACCGATTTTTCTGACAAATGATGCTTTTGATGCTGATGGCGAGCCTCTGGTTGTGCCAGCAGGAAGTGAAATCACCATTCGCTCTGTCAATTCTGACACTACAAATGTTGTCTTCAAACAATCGGTGCCTAATGGCGAAGATGGCGTTGAGACGATCATCTCGCCAGAAGCAGATGCTGAAAATAGCGATGTGGCTTCTCGCCCTGTCTCCAGCGCTCAACTTGATTATGCGATGACGTTAGAAGCTGATGGCATTTTGTCGGTTGCAACTGCGTCTAAAACCCTTGCATGGACCTTCACTGTTTTACCTGATACCGCGCCGGAGATTTCTTTGTCTGAAGCGCCAGAAGTTCAACGCTCAGGTGCGTTGCAGGTGGTTGCTCTCATCAAAGACGATTACGGCGTTAATCGCGCGGTTGCCGAGTTTGCGCCGGTTGCTGATGGCGTTGGCTCTGATGAGGATGCACACCCACTTTATGAAGCGCCACAATTCCCGCTTTCTCTTAATCGTGGTCGTGTCGTTGACGGCAAATCGAAGACAATACGTTCAATTGTTGATCACCCTTGGGCGGGTGCTGAAATGGTTATGATATTGCGGGCATTTGATCAGTTGGGTCAGCAGGGGAGCAGCGAGCCTGTCAAAATCTCACTGCCACTGCGTCGGTTTGTTGATCCTTTGGCGCGTGCGGTCATTGAGCAGCGCCGCAATTTAGCAATGGACGCAAATTATGCGCCTATTCTGGTTGATGTAATTGATGTGATCACGCTGCGCGCTGAGCAATTTGAAAATAAATATGCAGCCTTTATTTCGCTGGCGGCGATCCGTCGGGGTATCCTCGATGCTCGCGATGATGATGCGCTTCGTCAAGTCGTCGATGATTTATGGGATTTGGCCATTGGCTTAGAAGATGGCGATCTATCTGAGGCAGAACGCAACTTGCGCGATGCGCTAGAGGCACTGCGTGAAGGTATTGAAAATGGCGCAAGCGAAGAAGAACTTGCTCGCTTAATGGCCGATGCGCGACAAGCTTTGCAAGAGTTTATGCAAGCGCTCGCTGAACAAGCAGAACGCAATGCGGATACGGCGCAAAATCAACCCAACAGCGATCCATCGCAGGCGTTACGTCCTCAAGACCTGCAAGATATGTTGGACCGCATTCAAGAGCTAGCCGAGACCGGCTCGCGCGATGCTGCCCAGCAAATGTTGTCACAATTGCAGCAAATGATGGAAAACTTGCAAGCTCAGCAAAACCAGCAAAATCAGCAGGGCCAAAGCCAAGCCCAACAAATGTTGAACGAGCTGGGTGAAATGATCCGTCGTCAACAGCAACTTCGCGATCAAACCTTTCGTGAGCGTAATCAAGGTCAACAGGGTGAACAAGGTCCGCAACGCGGCCAACCGGGTGATCGTGGAGAGCAACAAGGCCAACAGCGCGGTGAAGGTGAAGGGCAATCTGGCCAAAGCCTTCAAGACGGCCAACAATCACTGGCGGATCAATTGCAGCAGCTTTTGGATCGTCTGGGCCAAAATGGTTCTGAAAATGGCAATCAACTGGGACAAGCACAACGCTCTATGGAGGGTGCTGCTCAACAGCTTGGACAGGGTCAACTTGGAGAGGCTGGTGGCAGTCAATCTGAAGCACTTAGCCAGCTTCGTCGTGGCGCTCAAGGCTTAGCTGAGCAAATGGCAGGGCAGGGCGAAGGGCAAGGCGATCATAATTTAGCACGTGGCGAACGCGGCACCGACCCACTGGGCCGCCGTGAAGGCCGTGCCGGTGCTGACTTTGGTGATGATGTGGAAGTGCCTGACGAAATTGATACGCAACGCGCACGCCAAATTCTGGATCAAATCCGCCAGCGTCTGGGTGAAAGTTTGCGACCAAAGATTGAACTAGAATATTTGGAGCGGCTTTTACAAAGCCAGTAAGCGCTGTGATTTTACGGCTTCGCTCATTAAGCGACGCGACTGCTCGCCAACTCAAGCGCCTTTTTCACCGCTTCGCGAATGTCTGCCAAGGAAAATGGTTTTTGCACCACATCAATAACAATTTTTTCAAGACCATCGGCCCGTTCGCGTTGGTCAGCATAACCGGTCATCAATAAGATTGGCAGGTGGTCATGGTCGCGCGCGACATTAAGAGCCAGCGCGATCCCATCCATAACAGGCATTTTGATGTCTGATAAAAGCAGATCAAATTTGCTGTCTTCTGCTAGAACATCAAGAGCATTGGCACCATCTTCAGCAGTGACTACCTCATGACCATCAATCATGAGTGCCCGTGATACGAAAGCTCTGACTGCTTCGTCATCTTCTGCAATTAATAAACGCGCCATACTACTTCGTTCCCGTCTTAAGCTTCACCCTCAACCACGCCAACATAAGGAAGTTCCCGAAAGGCGTGCGCTGAATCCATTCCATATCCAACCACAAAAGCATCAGGACATTCAAATCCGGTAAACGAAGCCTCTAAATCTGCAACTCTTTTTCGTGGTTTATCCAAAAGAGCGACGCAATCGGCGCGGTTAGCACCTCTTTTAAGCATCAAATCCCTAGCAAACTTAAGGGTTCTGCCAGACTCTAAGATATCATCAACCAATAAAACATCTCGTCCAGCAACATCTTCTTCAATGTCGCGTAAAACGGTTACTGTTCCATCAGATTGTTGGGAAGCGCCATAGCTCGATAATGACATGCATTCAACATAAGGCTCCATACCTGCATTATGCAAAGCACGAACAAGGTCAGCAGCAAACACGAAGCTGCCTTTTAAAATCATAATCACAAGCAGCTGTTCATAGCCCTCATTCGCGATCTCAACAGCAAGCGTTTGATTGCGTTTCGCAATGGTTGCTTCGTCAAACAAAACGCGAATATTTTTTCCTCGAACCAGAGGCATCGTGTCGCTCCTTACTCAGATGGTAAAGACCTATGCCACGGTGTTAGCCATCGGTAAAGCGTACAGATAGATTTCGACCAAGAGGGGGAGGGGCTGGCAGGCGACTTTGGAAGCGCGCAATGCCGCCTGGAACAATTGTTGGAACGGATAGTTCGTGGTTCCAAGCGTAGATTTCTTCATTGGTGTTGGTTTTAAGGCCAAACCGTAATTTAGGCGCTTGGGCAATCGTGCCTTTGATGTTTTGAATCTCGCCCGTAACGATTAAGACGGGGCCGGAGCTTTCAACAACGCGTTCTGAGCGTATCTCGCGAAACGCAAAGCCGCGCAAATTTACATCCAAACCAACCTTCGCATAGAGGCTCGCAAGGTCTGGCACTAAACGAACAATAGGTTCGCGAGCGTAAACAAGGCCCGCTAAAATAAGGATCGTTGCTGCGAAGGCTGTCGGCCGGAGAATAGCTGATATTTTTTGCTGTTGGCGCTCTCTTCGTTCAGTTTTGTCAAACCCAGGCTTTCGTTGCTGCGCCTGTTTATTGCGCATCAACGGATTTACCGGTTTAGGTCGAGGCATTTCCTGAGTGAGTGCGGGTAACTGTAATGAAACGTCACCACCTGGATCACCCTTCATTGGAGGCTGATCTTCTTCAAAATCCGCATCAATGGGTACATCGGTATTGGCAGTGGCTAATGTTGGTTTTGTTGTTTCAACAGTTCCAGCAGCAATATCTTCCGGTTTTACGTCATCGGTAATGCCAGTTGAGATCGAATCAAGTAAAGGATCAATGGTCTGCACGCTTTCGGCTTTAGCGAGCCACTTAATACCGCATGTTGCACATTTCACCTTTCGACCTTCTGCGCCGATCGAATTGTGAGGCAGTTCGTAAGAAGTACTACAAGAGGGGCACGTGATTTTTTGCATGGTTGATCCCATAATGTCTTATATGGTTGTTCACGTTTATGGTTAACAAGTTCCTAAAATCGATCTTTTCGCGTTGGAAAAATCGTCCAAACAATGATTTCATGACACATAAACAGCTCGGCGGTAAATTTCGTGACAATCGTTCAATTTGAAAATGTCGGATTACGGTATGGGATTGGCCCAGAGGTGCTGCGTGATGTCACCTTTGAAATCCCTGAAAAGTCGTTCCAATTTCTCACTGGCCCATCTGGCGCAGGTAAAACGTCTTTGCTGAAGCTTTTGTTTTTGTCCCTGAAGCCTTCACGAGGGCTTATCCGCATTTTCGATCAAGATGCCGCTACTCTTCCCAAAGATGAGCTTTTAAAATTACGTCGCCGCATTGGGATTGTGTTTCAAGAGTTTCGATTGCTCGATCATTTGACCACGTTTGAGAATGTTGCGTTGCCCTTGCGTGTTGCTGGACAAGAAGAAGCTAAATATCGCGCGGATGTAAAAGAGCTTTTAGAGTGGGTTGGTCTTGGCGATAAATTGAATGTTTTGCCGCCCATTTTATCTGGTGGTGAGAAACAACGTGCGGCCATTGCACGGGCTTTAATCTCACAACCGCAAATTTTGTTGGCAGATGAACCAACAGGCAATGTTGATCCCCCTCTTGCAAAACGTTTGTTGCGCCTGTTTCAAGAGCTTCATCGTTCTGGCACCTCTGTGGTGATTGCAACGCATGATATCAACTTGATGGATCAGTTTGATGCGCGTCGGTTGATTTTAGAAGAGGGGCGGTTGTTGATTTATGAATGATACTAAAGCCCCAAACGCTGAAAAAGGTGCAAATAGCGCGCAGCCTGCAAAGCGGCGAACTCTGCCCAAACTGAAAAATATGATCAGCAACCCAACTGACTATAGCTTGCTGTCGTCGTTGGTTGCCTCAATAGGCAGCCTATTTGGTGGCAAGAAGGGGCGAAATTCAATCGTTCCAGAACGCTCGGTCGCCAGCCAAACTTTGATGATTGTGGTTGCTATCATGAGCTTTCTCACCTGTCTCACCTTTGCGATGGTGACGATTGTTTGGCAACAAGCAACTGATTGGCAGGCTGATATCGCGCAGGAAGTAACTGTTCAGGTGCGCCCCGTTGATGGTGCAGTCTTTGAAGAGGAAATTCGTGAAGCCATCAAAATTTCGGAAGACACACCGGGCATCGCGAATGTTCAAATTGTCGATGATGAATGGTCTGAACGCCTTTTGCAGCCTTGGCTCGGTAATGAATTTGACCTTTCTGAGTTGCCAGTACCGCGTATGCTGGTGTTGGAACTTGACCAATCGCGGCGCGCTAATCTGCGTGGATTGGCCGAACGTCTTTCTGATAATGTGCAAGGCGCGTCCTTGAATGATCATCGCCTTTGGCTGGACCGTTTAAACTCGATGGCCAATACCACGGTAGCGGTGGGGGTTATCATAATGGGCTTGATGTTGACGGCCATGACACTGAGTGTGACCTTTGCGACTCATGGCGCGATGACCAGCAATAAAGAAGTGATAGAAGTGCTGCATTTTGTTGGAGGGCGTGACACCTTCATTGCAACAGAGTTTCAGCGGCGGTTTATGTCTTTAGGTCTAAAAGGCGGCGTTGCAGGTGGTGGAGTTGCAATATTGTGTTTCATCCTGCTCAACTTTTGGGGCAGGTTTTCGGTTGGCACACCGCAGGCCGATCAGATTTCAGCTTTATTTGGCAATTTTCAAATTGGTTGGTCTGCCTTTTTAGGAACTATATTCTTGATTATTATCGTTGCACTCTTAACAGCGGTAACCTGTCGTTTTGCTGTCATAAGATATTTGACAAAGATGACGTAATGGACGTTTATTTGCTACAGGGTAAGGGATAGATCAACGGTGGCAGAAGAAGGTATCGGCATTGAAGACCAGACAAATAATGGTCTTGAGGAAGGCGAGGTAGTTTCCAAGCCTAAGCGCTCCCTAATTCGGCGCGTTACCAGCTTTTGTTGGTCGCTCACTTTGCTTGGCGCATTCATTGGTTTTGGCGTGCTTGTGGGCGGTTTTATTCGTTACGCTTCAATTGTCACGTCGCCTGTCCCCCATCCTGCAACCAAAGCGGACGGGATTGTTGTTTTAACCGGTGGTGAAAATAGGTTGCGCGAAGGTGCTTCGTTGTTTTCAAAAGGCGCGAGTGAGCGTTTGCTGGTGACGGGTGTAAACCCAACGCTTTCATTATCCTCTTTTCAAAAAGTACTTGGCCTTCCAATGGATGCGGTGGATTGTTGCGTTGCCATTGATCGTGCCGCGACCGACACGATTGGTAATGCACTAGCAACCCGTCAATGGAACAAACAGTTGGACGCTAAGTCATTGATTGTTGTGACAGGTGCCCTTCATATGCCACGTGCAATCAAAGAGCTCTCCCATGCACTCCCTGACGTGAAGCTTATTGCGGCTCCTGTTAATGTGCCAGAAGGTGAAGCATGGTGGCGAAATCGCGCGCGATTGAGGGATATGGTGCGTGAATATATGAAATTTTCCGTGATTATTACCCGTGATGTTTTAAACCATGTCATGGATTGGCCTTGGCCGACAATGCCGGGGCGGAATGTGAGCTCTGATGCTTTGATCAAAAGCGTCAACTACACGAAAGAACTTGAACCCAACCCCGTCAGTCGTTAAGCCATAACCACTTCAATTGAGAGTGGCCCATGACTTTTATTCGTTCCATCATCTGTCAGATCGTCTTTTATCTTAACTTCTTGTGCTTTGGCGGGATGTGTTTTTTCGTCCTATTCTTCCCACAAAGGTGGGTTTATCTGTACGCCATTCATTGGAAACGTGTGACCATGTTTTTATGGATGCTCACGACCAATTCCACGATTGAGATTAGAGGCGAAGAGAATATCCCTGAGGGTGGGTTTATTGTCGCGTCTAAACACCAGTCCACATGGGAAACGCTGGCGTTTGGTACTTTGCTCGACAAAATCGTTTTCATCATGAAGCAAGAGCTTATGTATTTGCCGATGTTTGGTTGGTTTACATGGCGAACAGGGATGATCCCAATCAAAAGGGAAGATAAGGGCAAAGTTGTTGGCCCAATGACGAGAGCGGCAAAAAAGGCTGTCGATAAAGGCCACCGCATTATCATCTTCATGGAAGGCACACGGGTTTCTGCCGGTAAAAAGGGCCGTTACCGCACAGGTGCTGCAAGGCTTGGTGAATCGCTTGATTGCGCAATTGTGCCTGTTGCGCTGAACGCTGGTTTGTTTTGGCCACGTAACTCTTTTTGGCGCTATTCGGGCAATCTAATTGTCGAATACCTTCCGCCGATCCAGCCTGGGAAACCAGTTCGGGAAGTAATGGCAATTTTGGAGCGGGATGTCGAAGAGGCAAGCAACAGGTTATTGCTTGAAACTGCGGCAACACCAAACCCACCGCCAAGCATTCATGCAGCACTTGATGAACTTGAAAAGCGTGGCGTTGATATCAGCTCAGTGCGACCGAGTGCCTCCAAGCCGTCCTAAGTCCCCATCAAATAGGCTTTTTTAAAAGCCCATTGAACAACCGTCTTTGCGTGGGTCTGAACCAGCAATCAGGACGCCATTTTCATGGTCGATCTGAATGATCTGGCCGCCGCCATGTGGTGAGCTTGTCCAGCCAACTGGATGACCCTTTGCTTTCATGCCTTCAAGCACGAATGGTTCCAATGTAGGTTCCAGCATCATGGTGCCATCTTCATCCCAGAACACACGCGGGCTTTCTAGCGCTTCTTGTGGGTCCATGCCGAAGTCCAGCATATTGGTGATGACGTGGGCATGGCCTGCTGGTTGATATTGGCCACCCATAACACCAAAGCAATGCTGCACTTTGCCGTCTTTCATGCTCATGGCTGGAATGATGGTGTGTAGTGGGCGCTTGCCACCTTCAATGGTGTTGGGATGACCTGCTTCCACACGGAAACCACCGCCACGATTTTGCAAGGTGATGCCAGTTTTATCGGTAATGATGCCGGAGCCAAAATCTTTGAAGACTGAGTTGATCAGTGAAATCGCCATGCCATCACGGTCAACACAAGATAAGTAAATCGTGTCGCTGCCTGCATTCGGATTAGGATCAGGCAATTTTTCATTGCGCTTTGTCGGGTCAATCGTTGCAGACAGGCCTTTGGCAAAAGCTTTATCGATCAAGGCTTCAACCGTAACATTCATCGTGGATGGGTCACCAATATGCGTGTCGCGGATTGCGTAACCGATACGGGCTGCTTCCATTTCGAGGTGGAAGCGTTCAGGGCCGTGCGGGTCCAGCGCGTCGAGATCGAAGCGCTCTAGCAGATTTAGAATAATTTGCGCTGTGATGCCCGTGCCATTTGGCGGTAATTCAGCAAGCTGAATGTCGCGGTAGTTAGAAAAAACAGGATTTTCAATGATGACTTCGTGGTTCGCAAGGTCTTCCTCGCTCATCACACCGCCGCGTGCTTTGAGTTCTGCAACAATGTCAGCAGCAACCGCACCTTCATAAAAGCCTTTGGAACCCTGCTTGGCGATTGTCTTCAAGGTCGCAGCCAAGGCAGGGAGCTTGTGAATAGATCCAAGCGATGGCGCCTTGCCATTGACGAGGTAATTATGTGACCCGCCGCCTTGGCTGACAAGTTTGTCTTGGGCGACATTCCAGTCATACCAAACCCGTGGAGCGACGACGAAACCGTTTTCAGCCGCGTTGATAGCGGGCTGTAAGGCTTCTTCCATGCCAATTGTGCCATGGCTTGCAAGCAGACTTTCCCAGCATTTGATCACGCCGGGTACGGTAACAGAATGAGGGGAGAGCGTGTCCATCTCGCTCCAGCCTTGGCTCGCCAACATTTCAGTTGAAAGGGCGCTCGCGGCACGGCCAGATGAATTGAGACCGTAAAGCGGTTTGCCTGGTTTTGCGACAATTGCAAAGCCATCACCGCCAATTGCTGTCATGGCAGGTTCAACCACGGCCAACACCATCGCAGCGGTGACACCAGCATCAACAGCATTGCCACCACGCCTTAAAACGGCGAGGCCTGCTTCTGTTGCCAAGGGGTGCGATGTGGAAAGGGCTGCATTAGCTGCGTAAATTGGAGAGCGTTTTGGATCATGAAAATCGCGCATGGTGTGTCCAGTCTTGAAAATAACAGGCGTTTGCGACAAGTTAACTCAATACAGATCGCAAATCATGTGTTTTTAATTGCAAAATTGTAAAAACACATATTCCTTGAGGTTGGCAATGTACTCTTGTCTCCTTGTCGAGATTTAACGTAGAAACAGCGATAAGAATTACTGGTTAGGAGACCAACAATGGGAAATGTGACTTTGGCGCAAGCCAATAAAATTATTGATGCGGCTTTGGCTAAAGGCAGTGAACTTGGTTTGAAACCATTGACAGTTTCGGTTCTTGATGCGGGCGGGCATCTGAAAGCTCTCGGCAGACAAGATGGCGCATCAACGTTGCGCCCCGATGTTGCAACTGGCAAAGCCTTTGGCTGTATTTCGCTTGGTGTTGGTGGGCGCTGGCTCAATCAAAATGGTATCGACCGTCCACACTTCATGGATGGCGTTGTGGCGGCATCCGGCGGCAAGATCATTCCCGTTCCAGGTGGCGTGCTGATCCGTGATGGTGGCGCGATTATTGGCGCTGTGGGTATTACAGGCGACACATCAGACAATGATGAAGCGGCGGCTGTTGCAGGTATCGAAGCTGCTGGTCTCTCAGCAGACTGTGGCTAATCAATCTATCTTTCAAAATAAAAGCCCGGATGATTGTCGATCATCCGGGCTTTTTTAATTGGATCGTTGAGCTTTTTATATGCCGCGATCAAAAGTAACATCGCGTGATGCGACGCGGATAGAGATCGTGTAACCCGCAACAACGTCTAAGAACGCGATAAACATCAAAATGAAGAATGTTGATGTTGCCGCATTCGGTTCAATGATGAATTGCACCAGAAAAATAATGAAAACGAAAGTGGAAAGCAGGTGATCAAGAATGGTTGCTTGTGCCGTTCTGGTTGCTTTTAAGATTTCGAAAAACAAGAGCGTCAGTCCTAAACTGACTAGAAGACCGCCACGCGACAGCACAAATTCAGCACCAGAGGGTAGATTAATGCCCAACGCTTGAGCGCCCCAAACATTGCCAACTGTGGAAATGAATCCAAGGCTATAGAGATTGTAAATCACCAACGGGATGAGGAGCAGTGGGAAATGTCTAATGAGTGTCATGAGGCCTCCTTGAGGCAGAGCTGTTGGGAATCAACTGATTCGATTGGCCCTATCGTGCATTCAGGCATAAAAAAAGCCAGCAAAAGCTGGCTTTTTTAAGAGGTTTAATGCTTGAGCCTAGACATCGTCTTTGGCATCAAGAACCTGACGACCGCGATACATGCCAGTTTTCAGGTCAATGTGGTGCGGACGGCGCAATTCGCCAGAATCCTTGTCTTCCACATATGTAGGGTTTTTGAGCGCGTCAGTAGAACGACGATGACCGCGTTTCATGCGGGAAATTTTACTCTTTGGTACGGCCATGTTGGGCTCCAGTTTGTTCTTCTAAAAGACAGGCCGCTCTATCGCTCACGCGTGGGGCCGTCTCACATCAAATTCGAAAGCGTGCTGGCTTATACAGTCAAATGGTGGTTTTGACTAGGGGTTTGTTGGAAAAAAACGACATGTCTAATTTGCTTTCAAACATCCCACATAAGGACCGGCGGCTCTGGCCCGTGAAATGATCTTGTTTCCGAGCCGTTTCAACCCTCTGGAAGGCTTGCCAGCACTGCGTTTTATGGGGTTTGGAAGCGAAACGGCAAGCAGCGCGGATTGAGTGCGATTGAGCTTTTTGGCGGCTCTTTTAAAATGATGTTGGCTTGCGGCTTCAATGCCATAAATGCCGTCACCCCACTCAGCAATGTTGAGATAGACTTCCATGGTGCGTCGTTTCGACCAAATCAGGTCGATATAAAGCGCAAGAGGGAGTTCCAACGCTTTTCTGACATAAGAACGGCTATTCCATAAAAATAAATTCTTGGCGACTTGCATGGTCATAGTGCTCGCCCCACGCCCGCGCCCCCCTTTTTGGATGCTGCTCCAAGCTTTTTTCATTTCCACCCAGTCAACGCCACCGTGAATACAATGGCGAGAATCTTCTGAAACCATAACTGAATGAATAGCGACGGTAGAAATCTCGTCGAGAGGCACCCAGTCGCGTTTATACCCTTTCAAGGTCACGAGGTCTTTTATCATCAAGGTCGAAACCGGCGGCACGACCGAATAAAGCGGGACTAAAATCAAGGGAAGCGCCACCAACACAAGACCAATCTTAACAAGGCCACCCATAAGGCGCCGCCAAAACGGTTTGCGGGTCCGCTTGGTCGCTTTCTTAGCGCGTTTTTTGGTTGGTTGCTTCGTCACTGTATGGAGATCCTGATTTATCGCTTTAAATAAGGGCTTCCTTGGGAAATTGCAAAAGTGAGGTCTGAAAACTTGATCACGCACCCCTTTGCACCTGCATCAAAATCGTGAAATAACAACGATCAATTCTTACGAAAATAAAAAGTTGCTCTTATGACGTCATCCGCTGCTGCCTTTCAAGACCGCCTTAAACATGTTGCTTCCCTTGTTGAGGCTGATCTCACCAAGTATCTGACCTTCACGCCGCCTGCTGGTATTGGCTGGCCTGACCGCTTATTTGAAGCCATGCGTTATGCAAGCCTCAATGGTGGTAAGCGGGTTCGGCCTTTTATGGTGATCGAAACGGCCCGTCTGTTCGGTGTTGAAAATGAAGGTGTGCGCCGTGCAGCGACAGCTCTTGAGTGCATTCATTGTTATTCCCTCGTGCATGATGATCTGCCAGCGATGGATGATGATGATCTTCGCCGTGGGGTTCCAACCACCCACAAGAAATATGATGAAGCAACGGCTATTTTGGCAGGGGACGGCTTGTTGACACAGGCTTTTGTCATTCTGTCTTCTGAAGAAACGCACAGTGATGCGGCCATTCGCTCCGCATTGGTGCAAAGCCTCTCAGTGGCGGCTGGGCCTATCGGTATGGTAGGCGGTCAAATGCTTGATATTGACGCTGAGCACAATGAAAAGAGCGAGAAAGAAGTGCGGACTTTACAAGCCATGAAAACCGGCGCTTTGCTCCGTACGGGTTGTGACATGGGTGCAATCGTTGCGGGCGCCAATGAGGCAGACCGTCAAACGCTTGTGCGCTTTGGTGGAGTGGTTGGTCTTACCTTCCAACTGGCTGATGATTTGCTTGATGCGACAGCCGATGCTGAAACCATGGGCAAGGCGACCGGCAAAGATGCTGAACAAGGCAAAGCCACACTTGTTGGATTGCATGGCATTGATGGTGTTCGTGCGCTTTTGAAAGAACAGGTTGAAGAAGCTGAAAAGCTATTGGCACCCTATGGTGACAAGGCAGACACATTGCGCGAGATGGCACGTTTTATTGCGAACCGTGCACACTAATTGATATTTTGAAGAGAAGGCAGATCAGATAATGGCAATGTCGCGTGCAGAAAGACGACGAGCTGAAAAACTGGCTAAGAAAAACCAGCTAGGAAAGACCGATGGCCAGCCTAACCTTCAGCTTATCCTTCAAGATGCAGTGAAAGATCGACAAGCTGGACGTCTTGAGCAGGCGCTTGCTGGGTTTAAACTGATCCTTAAACATGAGCCAAACCGCAATGTTGCACGGGTTGTGGCTGCAACCGTTGCATTCGATCTGCAGCAGTATAAAGAAGCGGCTTCCCTTTATGGTGCCGCCGTCAAACAAGAACCTGAGAACGCTAAAGCTCAATTTGGCTTAGCACTTGCCCATAAAACGCTTGGCGCTTTTAATAAGGCAGCAACAGCGGCTCGCGCGGCTGTTGAATTAAGCCAAGGAGCTGCTGAACCGCTTCGCTTGCTGATAGAGCTTTTATGGGTCGTTGGCGATACGAAAGAAATTCCAGAGTTTTGCCGTAAGCTTTTAAAGCATGAACCGCATCGCACAGACACGGCAATGTTTGAAGGCATGGCTTATTATCATCAAGGTGAGCGCGAAAAAGGGCGCGCCGTATTTGCGTTTGACGATTTGGTGGAGGTCCATGATTTGGAAGCACCAGAAGGTTATGCGGATATGAAAGCCTTTAATAAGGCGCTTGCTGACCACGTTGTTAATCACCCAACAATGGCGGTGCCTGATAAGGACCACCCGACTTATCACAATGACCAGTTGAATATTACGCGCGAACTTATTGGCCCGAATGCTAAAGATGATGCGGGGCCTGTTGCGGATTTAGAGACAATGATTGCGGCGAAAGTTGATGATTACTTATCGCGCAAACGGGCTGAGGTTGATCATGATTTTATCAAGCGTTGGCCAGAAAAATCTCGATTGACGTCATGGGGTACGTTGCTTAAGGGGTGCGGTAATCTAGTGCCTCATATCCACCTCGATGGTTATTTGGGCATGGTCTATTATCCTGAATTGCCATCTGAAATGCAGGCAGATGAAGCCAATAGTGGCGAAGATCAGCGCGGGTTTTTACAACTTGGCTATCCGCCAGAAGATTTTCCCGTCGCCGTTGAGTCCGATACCTATACGATTCAGCCAAAGGAAGGGCGCTTGATCATCTTCCCAGGGTACTTCTTCCACAACACGGTGCCGTTTGAATCGAAGGATCGCCGAATTTCAATTGCTTTTGACGTGGTGGCTGAAAAATAATGGTTCAGTGAAATTATTCCCACTGATAGGCGTATTTCGATCACATTTGATGTTGAAAATGCATCAATAGATTGTGAGAGCGACTATGAGTAATATTTTGTTAATACTAACATTGTCTGAGTATCGTTTAAGTAATTCCATTCAAACCTAATTCGGAGCGCCGATATGGTCAGGTCTTTTCTACGTTCTCTTTGTGTCACGACAGTCGCTTTGTCAGTGGTCGGTTTTGCCGGTCTTGAGCAGGCTGGTGCTGCGACATATCAAGAAAAACTATCCGCTTATCGTACTGCCTACAATGCTTTTCAGGTGAAAACAAAACGCTATTGGGCGGAAATTGATCGACTGAAAGATGTTCGCACCAAACGTCGCAAGGCTGGCAAAGCCTTTAAACGTAAGCATTTTGTCTTGTCACAACCGCCGAAATACACGGGCCCAAAACGTCCTAAAAACCCGAATGCGGTGGCTTCAACTGGCAAGAAAAAGAAAAAACGCAGCACATTGCCACGTGCAGATGATTTACGTGCAGCAATGCGTGAAATCTATGGTGTGAAACTGCCGAAATATAGTGAGCGGGATTATAAATTTTCTTATGCGCTAGAAGCACAGCGACATGGCTTAACGGCTGAACAAGTGATTGGTGTTTACGCGCTTGAGACGGGCGGTCTTGGTCCTTATGACCGCGTTTCCGGTGAAATTCCGAGAATGAGCAGCAAATGTACGGTTAAAAGCTACGTTGGACGTCCGCTTTCGACAGCGCTTGGTTATTTTCAGCTTCTCAATGCAAACACTTCAAGCACCGTGCATGGCAACATGAAGGGTCCTGAAGCAAAACGCATTTCTACCCGCCTTCGTGCTTTGGCAAAACAAAACAGAGGCAAGCGCAAGCGGGCACTGAAAGCGAAAGCAAAGCTGGTTGAGGTTATCAACGCTGATATGAAAAAATATATTGCGCGTTACTCTGGCAGAAAGAACAATTGGGCAGAATTTCGTGCGCTAGGGCGAACCCAGCTTGGCCGTGCTATTCACGCGCTCAATCTTGATATTGATATCGGCCCGATGATTCAGGTAAGCAAACTGGCTTTTGTGCGTGATTATGCGGTGAGAAAAGGTCTTGGCAATGTGGCGAGTGATCGTCTGGAATTGATGAACCTTGTTGGCTATCCGCGTGGTGCCAAAATGCTGGAAGGCGAAGCCTTTTATGTGCCAACGGCTAACTTCGTCAAAGAAAATGAGCTTAAGGCAAATTACTCGGTTCTTGGCGATAAAACGGTTGAGCAATCAGTTGCAAAAATCCGCCGCATTATCGGCAAACGAAAAGAAGAATGCGGCTCCAAAGAATTCTTCAAAATGTGGAAGAAGGCGTCTTAACGCCTTTCCATTTGAATGCTCCTATTGCCCACCGGTACTGTTGTGTCGGTGGGTTTTTTATTGGGCAGGGCTTTAGCGGGTAGGAATAGGAACATCGCCCTTATAGTCGTAAAAGCCACGCCCCGTTTTGCGGCCTAGCCATCCCGCTTCAACATATTTCACCAGCAGCGGGCAAGGTCGGTATTTTGTGTCAGCCAAGCCCTCGTTGAGCACCTGCATAATCGATAAACACGTATCAAGGCCAATGAAGTCAGCCAGCTCTAATGGCCCCATGGGATGATTGGTGCCAAGCTTCATAGCCGTATCGATCGCTTCAATTGAACCAACACCTTCGTACAAAGTGTAGATTGCTTCATTGATCATCGGTAGCAAAATGCGGTTCACGATGAAGGCTGGAAAATCTTCTGAGACGGCGATGGTTTTGTTGAGACTGTCGATGAAACTCGTGCTTGATTTGAATGTCTCATCATTGGTGGCAATACCTCGGATCATCTCAACCAATTGCATTTTAGGAACTGGGTTCATGAAGTGAATACCCATGAAGCGTTCAGGTCTGTCGGAGGCGGAGGCCAGTCTTGTAATTGAAATTGACGACGTATTGCTTGCCAAAATTGCTTCAGGCTTCAGTGTTTTACATAGCTCTGTAAGAATTTGAATTTTGACTTTTTCATTTTCTGTTGCCGCTTCGATCACAAGATCACAATCGGAAAGGTCACTCATTGTAAGGGTTGAGCTGATGCGTTGAAGGCTTGCCTCAAAGTCTGCTTGTGAAATCTTTTCAGAAGCAACTAACCGTTGCAGCCCTTTGCTGATTGCAGCAGTACCTCGATCTAAACCGGCTTGATTTTGATCGTTTATAACGACCTGATATCCAGCCTGTGCAGAGATTTGAGCGATGCCTGCGCCCATTTGTCCCGCACCAATTATGCCGACAGATTTGATACTCATTTGATACTCGCGCTTGTTTCTAAGGGCACTCTTATGTGCATTTTGTCCCATTAGTTTACGCATAAAAAAATGCGGCGCAACATATGATGTTGCACCGCATTTTTAAGTTTTGATTTGAGCTTAACGGTTAACTAGAAACCGCTGCCTGAAATTCTGGCAATACATCAAACAAGTCAGCCACAAGGCCGTAATCAGCAACTTGGAAGATCGGTGCTTCGTCATCTTTGTTGATGGCAACGATTACTTTCGAGTCTTTCATACCGGCAAGGTGCTGAATAGCGCCTGAAATGCCGCATGCGATGTATAGGTCTGGTGCAACCACTTTACCAGTTTGGCCAACTTGCCAATCGTTTGGAGCGTAACCAGCATCAACTGCCGCACGTGAAGCGCCAATTGCTGCACCCAAAGCGTCAGCAACTGGAATGATCACTTCTTGGAACTTCTCAGCAGAACCAAGCGCGCGACCACCAGAGATGATGATTTTTGCGGATGTAAGTTCTGGGCGATCAGATTCTGAAAGCGCATTTTCCACGAAGCTTGAAAGAGCAGGGTCAGCAACCGCTGCAACGCTGTCGATACCAGCAGAGCCGCTACTACCAACCGCTTGGAAAGAAGCAGTTCGCACGGTAATTACGCGCTTTGAGTCTGTTGCTTGCACTGTCTGGATCGCGTTACCCGCGTAGATTGGGCGCTCAAACGTATCAGCGCTTTTCACGGCTGTGATTTCAGAAACCTGCATCACGTCCAACAAGGCTGCAACGCGCGGCAAGATGTTTTTGCCCGATGTTGTCGCTGGTGCAATGATGGTGTCATAGCTGTCTGCCATGGAAACGATCAGCGCAGCCATTGGCTCTGCAAGTTGAACAGCGAGTTCGTCTGCCTCAACCATAAGCACCTTAGCGGCACCATCAAGTTTTGCGGCTGCATCAGCGGCTGCTTGGCAGCCTTTGCCTGCAACAAGAATGTCTACAGCAGCGCCAATTTCAGCGGCTGCAGTCATTGCTTTTGCAGTTTCTTCAGATAGGCCGTCGTTTGAATGTTCGGCAATCAAAAGTGTTGTCATGTTCTTATTCCTCTCAATGCCTAAATTACGCTTGCTTCGTTTTTCAATTTGTCGACCAGTTCTGCAACTGAACCAACAATCACACCAGCCTGACGGGTTGGCGGCTCTGTTGTCTCAAGAACTTTAAGACGCGGTGCTGTATCAACGCCATAATCTGATGGTGCTTTTTCATCCAAAGGCTTTTTCTTCGCCTTCATGATGTTTGGTAGCGACGCATAGCGTGGTTCGTTGAGACGCAGATCAGTGGTCAAGATGGTTGGCATAGACACGTTGATTGTCTGCAAACCGCCATCGATCTCGCGTGTAACAACAGCTTTGTCGCCGTCGATTTCAAGTTTTGATGCAAAAGTTGCTTGCGACCAGCCAAGAAGCGCTGAAAGCATCTGACCTGTCTGGTTGCTGTCGTCATCAATCGCTTGCTTGCCAACGATGACAAGACCTGGATTTTCTTCGTCGACAACGCCTTTGAGGATTTTAGCAACAGCCAGTGGCTCCACTAGATCATCAGTTTTAACAAGGATTGCGCGATCAGCACCCATAGCAAGCGCTGTGCGGCATGTTTCTTGTGCCTGTTGTGGGCCGATTGAAACAACCACAACTTCATCCGCTTTGCCTGCTTCTTTAAGGCGCAGCGCTTCTTCGACGGAAATTTCGTCGAACGGGTTCATGGACATTTTAACGTTGGCGAGCTCGACGCCAGAGCCGTCGGCTTTCACACGGATTTTGACGTTGTAGTCAACAACCCTCTTTACGGGGACTAGAATTTTCATTTGTTTCCTTCCAGACGGTCTGTCTTACTCGCTAAGCGAACCTATTGTTCTTCTTCATATCATTTTGAAGCATAATGTGTTTATCGCTGATACGACAAATTCTTACACTTTCACGCATACTTTCATGCACCAAAAAAGTTGCGCAAAACTAGGGTGAGTAGAATTTACTGTCAACTTCCAATGGCTTTGGCAGAGCTCAATCCTAGTATCTATGTAAATAGTGAACGCTTACGTAAACGTCAATACAAGTAAATTTCACAAATTTGCGTTTTGGGTTTGCTAGAATACCCATAAGCAGGGCTACCCTGTTGTCGATTTGTCGAATAATGGCACATGCCGAAATCGTAAAAATAGGATCAAAATAGAGCCTGCTATGATGCCACCTAAATGAGCGCTCCATGATACCGAGCTTTCAGTCGCTGAGGTTTGATCGTAAATGAACATGGCGAATTGGTACACAACCCATAATCCAAGGCACCACATAGCGCTGATAGGTAAAGGGATGCGGGCAAAGAGCAACACCCAAACCTTTACGCGGGGGTGTAATATTAGATAGGCAGCGACAACACCTGCAACCGCGCCTGATGCCCCGACGAGTGGCGCTTCGTGATCTAAAAACAAAAGACTGTGCAAAAGGCCTGCAGCAGTGGCGCAAAGCAGATAAAAACAGAAATAACGCACATGACCCATGGCGTCTTCCACATTGTCACCGAAGACCCATAAAAACAGCATATTACCGATCAGATGTATCCAGTCACCGTGCAAGAAGGCATAGGTAAGATAAGTCGCTTCTTCGGGCACCCAAACCGCACTGGGAGGTAGTTCTTTAAAATCATTCACAACAGTCGGGATTAATCCCAGTGAAAACGCGACGTGATTGATGCCCAATGGTTTCTGGACCAGAACAAAAACGACGATGTTGATGGCAATAAATGCCCAGTTCACCCATGATCGCGATATATTGCGTAGCGGATTGCCGTCATAAAGCGGTATAAACATGTAAAGGTGGTCCTGATGCCCAATGTGCGAGGCATCATCTTTGACCCAGTGCACTTTGTAAAGTGAGGCGATGTACTTTGATCGATCTTGAAGCGGCAATCCATATTGTTGAATGCCATGCAGAAGGCGAGGTGGGCGATGTTATCATCGGTGGTGTGGCACCACCGGCGGGGGCGAGTGTTTGGGAACAGTCTCGGTTTATTGCTGATGATAATATGCTGCGGTCGTTTGTCTTAAATGAGCCGCGCGGCGGGGTTTTTCGCCACGTCAATTTGCTGGTCCCTCCCGTCTCTAAAAACGCCGATATGGGTTTCATTATTATGGAGCCAGAAGACACGCCGCCGATGTCTGGATCAAATTCGATTTGTGTTGCAACTGTTCTGCTCGAAGCCGGTATTTTGCCAATGAGTGAGCCGGAGACCATATTGCACCTTGAAGCCCCTGCTGGTGTCGTTGAGGTGCGGGCGGCGTGCAAAAATGGTAAGGTGGAGCACTGCACGCTTCAAAACGTCCCATCTTTTGTGGACCGCCTTGATGCGCCGCTGGAAGTGGAAGGGCATGGCACCTTAGCCGTCGATATTGCTTATGGTGGCGATAGTTTTGTCGTGGTTGATGCCAAAGCGCTCGGATTTGTAATTGCGCCAGATGAAGCACGTGACTTGGCCGAACTTGGTGTTGCAATTACGAAGGCTGCCAATGAGCAGCTTGGCTTTACCCATCCTGGGAACAAACAATGGGATCATATTTCCTTTTGCCAATTCGCCGCTCCCTTGCAGGTGATCGATGGCGTGAAACACGGCCGCAATGCCGTGGTTATTCAACCGGGAAAAATTGATAGAAGTCCGACAGGAACAGGCTGCTCGGCTCGCATGGCGATTTTGCGCGCGCGTGGCATGCTGGATGTGGGAGAGCCTTTTGTTGGCGTGTCGATTATTGGGTCTACATTTCAATGTAAGATCGAGCAGGAAACATTGATCGGCGATAAGCCTGCCATTGTTCCCACAGTGCAAGGTCGTGCATGGATTACGGGAACGCGGCAATTGGTTCGTAATTTGGAAGATCCTTATCCAGCTGGTTATCGTCTTTCTGACACATGGCCCATGCTTGAGAACTGAGAGATAGGGATTTGCTGATGAAAGTTGGCCAGAAAAACCTGATTACTGACGTTGAAGGTCTGCTTGTTGGTAATGCGTCTGACGATGTTTTGAAATCGGGGACAACAGTGCTGTTTGGTGATGAACCGTTTATCGCCTCTGTTGAGGTGATGGGCGGTGCGCCGGGTACGCGGGAGACGGACCTTTTGGCCGCTGATAAACTTGTAGAGCAGGTGGACGCTATAGTCTTGTCAGGTGGCTCTGCCTTTGGGCTTGATGCGGCAGGCGGCGTTGTTGATCGACTTTCTAAAATGGGGCGTGGTTATGCTGTGGGTGATAAAAACGTGCCCATCGTTCCTGCCGCTATTCATTTTGATCTCTTAAATGGTGGCAATAAAGAATGGGATGAAAACCCCTATCCGCTACTTGGTCGTGCGGCCCTTGAAAATGCGAGCTGCGATTTTGAACTTGGGACTGTAGGGGCTGGCACGGGCGCAATGGCTGCCATGCAAAAGGGTGGGCTTGGTTCGGCCTCTTTGGTTTTGGAAAATGGTATCACCGTTGGTGCTCTGGTCGTCGTTAATCCATTTGGGTCTGTTACCACACCTGATGGTGAGCACTTTTGGGCTGCCCCCTTTGAGATGGACAAGGAATTTGGTGGGCTTGGTGTTGACCCGCGTGCAGGCCTTGTACGTCGCCCTGAAAGCTTAAAGGTCGATGCCTTTAATCCGAGAGGTAACACGACAATCGCAATTGTTGCGACAGACGCTGACCTTACCAAGGCGCAAGCAAAGAGATTGGCAGTCGCCGCTCACGATGGGATTGCTCGTGCTATCGTACCTGCCCATAGCCCCGTTGATGGCGATTTGATTTTCTCTGTTTCTACTGCGAAAAAGTCGATGGAAAACCCAACCTATGATTTGCTCGAAATTGGTCATGCCGCAGCGCATTGTTTGACCCGAGCTATTGCGCGGGGTGTTTATCATGCGACGTCAATGCCCGATGATTTAATACCTGCCTTTAAAAAATAAACGCGCCACAAAGGCGCGTTCATGAAAACTTATGGTGTTTAATATCAACCGCTGGTTCTAAGGATGAAATCTGTACCACCTTCGCGGCTTGTCAGATCACTGAACCCTTTGTCAGAAATTGAAATTGACGTGCCCTTCGTAAGCAGGCCTTCAATGCGATCTCGCACTTCTTGCGGAATTTTAAAACGAGACAATACTTCGTTGATGTCTTTTTGAGCGGCTACATCGGTCTCGGTTACATTGAACTTGCGACGCTGCGATTTTGACAGGCGATCACGAAGGCTCATTGAAACCCAATTGGCGGTCCCATTATCTTTGTTGAGGCTGGTCAACGAAAGCAGATGAGCACCCAGTTCAAGGTGGCTATCTTTGATCTCGATTGGCGCGTCAAAAACAGGTTTGAAATCTTGGCGTACATAGATGCGGCCCGTTGGGATTTCGCCTTTGCCCGTGAAGCGACGAAGCTTTTTCACAAGCTCTAGAGTAACGCGACCTGTTGTCTCGTCGCCGATTAGCGTTTGAAAACGTTTGATTGCTGCTTTCGTGGAGCCGCCAAAAAAACCGTCTTCGTCACCGGCGTTCCAACCAAGCTCATTGAGCATTTGTTGAACTTGCAGTGTTTCATTGTTTTCTGCGCCACCACGTGTGATCAAGATGCGAAGTGGTGAATTACTTTTGCCATTGGACTTCTCAACTTTTTTGCCTTTGATGACAGTAAGACGAGAAAGAACAGCACTTGGGCGTTCTGCATCATTGGTTGAGCTGGCTTCATTGGATGCCAATTTATCGAGGATCTCGATTTTTGGCCGGAATAAAGCGTCATGTTGAACGGTGGTCGGCGCAACCGCACCACGCGATACAATGACATGGGCGCCGTATTGAGTCATTTTAAAGAGCTTAGCATCAAAACCGCGTGGTAGACGGATACAGCCATGGGAGGCTGGACGTCTTGGAACGCTGGTTGAGCCGTGAAGTGCAATGCCTGTCCATGTTAAACGCTGCATGTTCGGCATCGGCGCATTGTCATAAATATTTGAGAAATGCTTGCGGCGTTTTTGTAAAATTGAAAAAACACCAGTTGGTGTGGTGTAACCACTTTTACCGGTTGAGACGCGCGATTTCGCAATCACTTCAGTCCCATTGTAAACTTTTAATGTTTGGCTATTTCTATCGATGATAACGTGTGTCGCTACCTTCGATATATTTGCGGCAAAAGTAGGCGCAGCAACTAAGGTTGAAAGGCCTAATGCCATCGTAAGGTTTTTTATCAGCATAATATCCCCAATTTGTAATTTAATATAAAATTCAAATGCCCGAGAATTAGCCTTAGATAGAATGCACATAAGGCCATGCAAATTGATAAATCGCGTTTGAACAACGTTCAATCGAAATCGTAATTTTGGGGGGAAATATCGCTGAAACCAGTTAACGTGCGTACGTATATGCAACTTCTGGGTGTTTTTTAATATAAAAAATGCCCGCAAATGCGGGCATTTTGTTTGCTGTCATGTGATCGATGGCTAAGCAATGCACCATTAAAGTGCATTCTTAATGCCCACTATGAAGACGATTTAAAGCGCGCCGTGGCAATGTTTGTATTTTTTGCCAGACCCACATGGGCATAATTCATTGCGGCCTACTTTGCCCCAAGTTTCTTCGTCTTCAGGGTCTCTATCTTCTGGATTTACGAAAGCCATATTGACCATTTGAACGGCCATACCATCTTCGGCGTCCAGCCCCTCTTGCTCAAGATCACCATGCTCAAATTCCATATCGGACGGATATTCGTCATCAAGATCTGGTGCGTCATCTGCTATTTCGACGCGCATCAATTGGCCCGTTACCGCCTGACGCAATGTTGCTAGCATGGTTTCAAATAGGGAGAAGGCTTCTTGCTTATATTCTTGCAAAGGATCGCGTTGACCGTAGCCACGAAGGCCAACAACCTGACGCAAATGGTCAAGCGTTACCAAATGTTCGCGCCATAGATGGTCGAGAGTTTGCAAAATTACGGCTTTTTCGATGTGGCGCATGTTGTCAGTGCCAACATGAACAGCGCGTGATGCGGCATGCTCGTTTGCTGCATTTTGAAGGCGTTCGCGAATTTCTTCGTCTGCAATGCCTTCTTCTTCAGCCCATTCTTCAATCGGGAGGTCTAGTGCCAAATAGGTTTCGACTTCACCTTTAAGTTCTGGAACAGACCATTGCTCTGCATAGGCCTTTTCAGGAATATGTTTGGAGATCAAATCATCAACCACATCGGTTCGCATTTCAGCAACCGTTTCAGCCAAATCATCATCACCCATCATTTCGATGCGTTGTTCAAAAATGACTCTACGTTGGTCATTCATCACATCATCGAATTTCAAAAGGTTCTTACGAATGTCGAAGTTTCGAGCTTCAACTTTCTTTTGAGCTTGCTCAAGCGCCTTATTGATCCATGGGTGAATAATAGCTTCACCTTCTTCAAGACCAAGACGTTGTAACATGCCATCCATACGGTCTGAGCCGAAGATGCGCATGAGATCATCTTGCAATGAGAGATAGAATTTTGAGCGCCCTGGATCACCCTGACGACCCGAACGGCCGCGCAGTTGGTTATCAATCCGGCGGCTTTCGTGGCGTTCTGTTGCCAGAACATAAAGGCCACCCGCTTCAAGCGCCTCGTTTTTGAGGACGTCAATTTCGGCTTCAATTTCCGCGATTTTCTTGTCGCGCTTTTTGCCCTCTTCCATGTCGCCGAGTTCCATCTCGATGCGCATATCAAGGTTGCCGCCAAGTTTAATATCAGTACCGCGACCGGCCATGTTGGTCGCGATGGTAACCGCACCTGGAACGCCAGCTTGGGCTACAATCTGCGCTTCTTGCTCGTGGTAGCGGGCGTTGAGGACATTATAATCCTTCAAGCCTTTTTGCTTCAACAAGTCAGCAATTAACTCAGATTTTTCAATCGAGGTGGTACCAACGAGAATTGGTTGGCGCTTTTTCTGCGCTTCTTCGATTTCTAAAACGATGGCGTTATATTTTTCTTCGACCGTGCGATAAACTTCATCGCTTTCATCGAGCCGTTGCACTGGCAGGTTGGTCGGAATGTCGACGACTTCCAAGCCATAAATATCACCAAACTCTGAAGCTTCCGTAAGAGCTGTACCCGTCATGCCGCCGAGTTTGTCGTACATGCGGAAATAGTTTTGGAACGTTACAGAGGCGAGCGTCTGGTTTTCTGGTTGAATTTCTGCGCCTTCCTTCGCTTCAAGCGACTGGTGCAGGCCTTCTGAGAAACGACGTCCAGGCATCATGCGGCCTGTGAATTCATCAATAATCACAACTTCATCATTGCGAACGATATAGTCTTTGTCTTTTAAGAAAAGCTTGTGTGCACGCAAGGCATTGGTGATGTGGTGAACCATCGTCACGTTCTCTACATCATAGAGGTTATCACCTTTTAAGAGGCCCTCTTCTCTAAGCAAGCCTTCCAAAAACTCATTGCCTTCTTCTGTGAAGTTGGCAGATTTTTGTTTTTCATCAATCTCATAATGCTCTTCTGTGAGCTGCGGGATGAATTTATCGACCAGAATATATTCGTCAGAGCGATCTTCCAGCGGACCTGAAATAATGAGCGGTGTTCGTGCTTCATCAATGAGGATCGAATCAACCTCATCCACAATCGCAAAGTAGTGGCCGCGCTGCGACATGGTGTCGACAGTGTATTTCATGTTGTCGCGCAAATAATCGAAGCCAAGTTCGTTGTTTGTCGCGTAGGTAATGTCGCAGCCATAAGCCTGCTGGCGTTCTTCATCATCAAGGCCGTGCACGATGATGCCGACACTGAGGCCAAGGAAATTATAGAGCTTGCCCATCCATTCCGCATCACGGGTGGCAAGGTAATCGTTCACAGTTACGACATGAACGCCTTTGCCGGTGATTGCGTTAAGATAAACGGGCAGGGTTGCAACAAGTGTTTTACCTTCACCCGTACGCATTTCAGCAATGGCATTTTCATGGAGAACCATGCCACCCATAAGCTGAACATCAAATGGTCTCATGCCAAGAGCACGCTTTGATCCTTCGCGAGCAACCGCAAATGCTTCGATCAAAAGATCGTCAACAGACGTCCCATTTTCGTAACGATCACGGAATTCATCAGTTTTAGCGCGCAATTCTTCATCACTTAGCGCCTCTAATTCCGGTTCTAACGCATTGATTGCATCAACTTTAGGCTGGTAGCCTTTGACACGTCTGTCTGTCGGAGTGCCAAAAACTTTGCGGGCGATCGCGCCAAATACCATTGGATTTTCCTATTGAGTCACATATTGACGAATTTGTTTGGTCTTCTTAAACCAGAAAAGGATGCGTTTAGGTTAATAAACCATCCTAGACGATCTATTGAGAGACAGATAAGAGTGGGCAGTGTTTATGTCAACGTCGATTGATCGATGAAAGAATGGGCTAGCCTCGAGAGTTAATCTCGATTATGGATTGCTATTTATGAAGTCGATTTTTTGACATATTGTCGTGCGAGCCACACGCCAACGAAAATACCTAACGCTCAAGAGCCCTAAAAATGGTGCTCTTGATTAATATTTGGAGATTTTGATGATCCGTTCATCCGCCGTAAAACCCCTCGTTCTCGCATCCATGAGAAAGATGCTTCTGTCATCTATGATAGTTGGAAGTGCAACGGTTTTTAGTTTGTCAGGCGCAGCTTATGCTCAGCAATCAGCATTTAAGCTGGAAGATGTAGCCTTCTCCGTCAATGGTGTTGAATATACCAATCAAGACCTTTCCATAGCTGCCGTTGATTTTTCTGACGAGTTGCAACGCGTAGAGCCTAAAGAGCGCAGACAAGCTTTGATCAATATTCTGATTGATATGATATTGCTTGCTGATGAAGCGGAAAAAGTAAAAATCCAAGATGGTAATTTGTTCAAACGTCGGATGGCGCATTTGAGACGTTTGAATTTGAGAAACTTGTATGTCACTGAAAAAGTTCAGTCACAGGTCACAGACGAATTACTTCAGGAACAATATGTTGAGCGTCTTGCTCGTTTTGAATCGGAAGATCAAATTAGGGCTAGCCATATTCTCGTTGAGACGGAAGACGAAGCAAAGCAGCTCATCGTAGATTTGGGTGCTGGCAAAGATTTCGCGGAACTTGCAAAAGAAAAATCCACTGGCCCAAGTGGAGAAAATGGCGGCGAACTCGGCTTTTTCCGTAAAGGTCAGATGGTTGAACCTTTTTACAATGCTGCGGCTGCGTTGAAGGCTGGTGAAATTTCGAAAGAGCCAGTGAAAACGCAATTTGGTTGGCATGTGATTAAAGTCGTGGAAATTTCGAAAACTGAAGCGCCTACTTACAATAGTATTGTTGATCAATTGCGTGGGCAGGTATTTGGCAATTTGTTCCGAGCAAAAGTGCTGGCACTTCGTGAGGATGCGAAGGTGGAAATCGCAGAAGGTCAAATTCCTGAGGAACCAGCTGCTGAAGAAGAAAAGAAGGCTGAGTAACAGTCACTATTTGCTGGTTTTATCCAGTCGGTTAAAGGTAGTTTGATGGACAACGTTTCACCGCTTGCCCCTTCCAGTTTTGTTGAATTGCCTGCACTCAAGGGTGTTGGATTGTCTGTGGCGGAAGCCGGCATTAAGTATGCGGGACGCAAAGACGTTTTGCTTATGCATTTTGATGAAGGCGCTGCAGTTGCTGGTGTGTTCACGACATCAAAATGTGCTTCAGCTCCTGTTGATTGGTGTAAGCAAATCTTGCAAGCAGGCACAGCGCGTGCCGTGCTCATCAATGCTGGCAATGCAAACGCTTTTACGGGTGTAAAGGGCTGGGAAGCAGTTCGGCTATCGGCTGAGCTTGTATCTGAGCAAGTCGAATGCCCGGTTAATCAGGTTTATTTGGCATCAACCGGTGTGATTGGCGAGCCGCTTGATGCGTCTGCTTTTGATGGCGTTTTGGGTGACCTTCATCGTGATTTGGATGAGAAATCATGGCTTGAGGCTGCAAAAGCCATTATGACGACTGATACCTTTCCAAAGGTTTCAACCGCAAGTGTTGATATTGATGGTGAGACCATCACGGTCAACGGGATTGCAAAAGGTTCAGGCATGATTGCGCCAGATATGGCGACGATGCTTTCCTTCATTGTGACAGACGCGCCAATCTCCAGCGAACTTCTTCAAAAGCTTTTGGCAAAATCAGCCGACAATTCCTTTAACTCGGTCACTGTGGATAGTGATACATCCACCAGTGACACTGTGCTTTTGTTTGCAACGGGTAAAGCGTCAATAGACCCAATCAGTGACAACAAAGACAAGAGGTTGCGACTGCTTGCAAAGGCGATTGACACGGTCGCGCTGGACCTTTCTCACCAAATCGTTCGTGATGGTGAAGGGGCAAGCAAGTTTGTCGAGATCAATGTGCTTGGCGCAAAATCGGCGCGCGCTGCAAAAAATGTTGCAAAAGCAATTGCCAACTCACCTCTAGTCAAAACCGCAATTGCGGGCGAAGACGCCAATTGGGGGCGCGTTGTCATGGCTGTTGGTAAGGCGGGTGAAGAAGCCGACCGAGATCGGCTCGCCATCTGGTTTGGCGATGTTCGCGTGGCGGTCAATGGTGAACGTGATCCTGACTACAGCGAAGAGGCAGCTTCTGCCATTATGAAAAATGACGACATTCAGCTCGTTGTGGATTTGGGTGTTGGCAACGGCAAAGCCACCATGTGGACGTGCGATCTAACCAAACAATATGTGGCGATCAATGGCGACTACCGGAGCTGATCCTAAAGTCACGACGTCAGACATTCTTCATGCTGAATCCATGGTCGCCTCTGCGTGGCCTGCTTTGAAACTCTGCCTTTCAGGACGTTGGTTGCTTGGCATGGCCGAAGGTGTTTCAGGTCGTGCTAACTCCTTGTTTTTTCTTGACCCATCTGACGATAAAAATGTTGAAGGTCGCCTTGATTGGATGGAGGCGACATACCGACGTGTTGGTTTGCCGCCTCGGGTTCGCCTTAGCCCACTGGCGCCGTTACATGTGGTTAGTTCCCTTCAAAAGCGTGGTTATGCGTTTCAAAATCCAACTTTAACCTTGAAGCGGGATTTGCCTCTGGCTGTCGATGTCGACCGTTTTGATGTGAATATCGAAATATCATCAAGTTACACGGATGTATGGATTGATACCTTCATCAACTGTACACCGCGCTTTCAAGGGCAGCGCGCGCTGCTGGCGGCGATGCTGGACGGTATTTTGGACGAAACCCGCTATGTTGTGGTGCTGAAAGACGGCAAGCCTGTTGCAACGGCAATGGGGGTTATCCATGTAGGTGTTATGACCATCCAAAATGTGGTGACGGATGAGGCATGCCGACGTCAGGGTTTTGCTCGTTCTGCCATGCATGCTTTGTTTAATGATCCTGCATCACAGTCACTCGATTGGTGTTGGCTTGCGGTTGAAGTTAATAATGCAGCGGCTATTTCCCTTTATAAAAGCCTCGGATTTCAGGACTTTTACCGCTATATTTATGCTTCACTCGATCAATAATGGATTTTCAATGAAACTCACTCTTGTTGTGGCCTGCGCGCTTGTTGATGTGGACAATCGTGTACTGATTGCCAAACGTCCTGAAGGCAAAGCGATGGCGGGTCTTTGGGAGTTTCCAGGTGGAAAGCTTGAGGTTGGCGAGCGACCTGAAGAAGCGCTTGTGCGTGAATTAAAAGAAGAGCTCGACATTGAAACCAAAGTCGATTGTTTGGCACCACTATCCTTTGCAAGCCACGGTTATGAGGATTTCCACCTCCTGATGCCGCTTTATATTTGTAGGCGGTTTTGGGGGCAGCCACGGGGTAAAGAAGGCCAAGAAATTAAGTGGGTCCGTGCCAATCAGCTACGAAGTTTTGACATGCCACCAGCTGACGAACCTCTAATTCCACCACTGATTGATCTTCTGCTTTGATTTTTAATCGTTGTGCATAAGTTTATCTCCTCATGTGAACTAATTGTTAAGCGAAAAAAGGCAAAATGCTTAAACTCTTAGTTAAATCGAGGTAGGGTTATGTGGAAGAAGTTTGAAAGTTCCGTTCGTGGCGGTGCTAGCATTGAGTACGCGCTGTTCCTTAGCGCAATGGCTATCATGGTTGTGTCGGGTGTCGCTGTTTTGGGCGATCAATTCAAACCTCAGATTATTGCTTGGCGTGAAGGCTTTAAGCCTGTCGAAATCGACTACGTGACAACTGCATCGACATCTAAGAAGCAAGGTGAATTGACCACAGACGTTCAAATTGACGGTGATACAAAGACTTACCGTGTCTACAAGCTTCCGAAGGGGCTGGAATAGCCTTCATATTAGTTAGGAATTTGTTTTGAGTATAACGATTAGATTTTTTGAGAAATTTTTTTTAGATCGCCGTGGAGCCACGGCAATAGAGTATGCCCTTATTGCAAGTTTAGTTGCTTTGGTGATCGTCGCTTCTGTTGGCTCGACTGGTGAGCAGGTTGAAAGCATTTACACCTCAATAGCTAATTCATTTTAGACGAAACAAATTAGATTAAATTATTGCATCAATTAGAAATTTCGATACGAGCTGTTGCCTTTGCAGTTCGTAATATTACCCAAGTACATCTTTAAGACTAATTTTTGCGGACCCTGGTTTTAAAGGTTTCTGCTGGCTCTCATGTGGTGCCCATCCAGACATTGATATAATTTCAAAGGTGGCTCTTATCCGGCCATCTGTGTCTGAATAATTTTCCACGTAGTGTTCAACGGCACGGTCAAAAACATCGCGTCGCATGAAGGTTTTTGGTCGACTATGAATACAATTCGTCGCCCCCATCGCTCTTAGATCACGCATTAAATCCATCGGATGGTCATAGCGCACGGTTAAATGCTCAGTGTCGGTGACAGGGAGGGCAAAGCCTGCGCGTTGGAGAAGGTGGCCTGCGTCTTTCACATCAATAAACGGAAGAACCCGAGCATTTGCACTACCGGTCAATTCTGCTTCAGCGACGAGAAAAGATTGTCGTAGTTCGTGCAGGGTCGAACCACCCATTACCATGCCAAGGAACAACCCATCAGGGCGCAAGGTCCGTCTGATTTGAATGAGCGTACCAGGTAGGTCATCTACAAATTGAAGATTGAGTGCTGAGACAATGAGATCAAAGGATGCATTGGCAAAAGGTACAATATCATCTTCGCAAACGATAGAATTTGATGTCGCAAATGCCGATGACTTTGTTTGAATGACTTCGGTGTCTGGCCCTGTTTTTTGAAGGGCATCGAAAATTGCCGAACCAGCATTATTAAGATCAGCGATCTTTTTCAAAGGTTTGGTAATCGTCGATAGTCTGAGTGCGAGATCATCTGCTGCATAACGCACAAGAAAGTCGGCGTCAGATTTCGCAATCAGGTGTGCACGCTCTCGGTTGCGGCGCAGAGCGGTTTTGTCGACGATTACTGGTGGTTTTTGCTGTGTTGCCAATGGTTGTACCTTTTATGGCAGGCAATGATTGCGGGCGGTCAAGATATCTTAATTGGACGTAGCGCGGTTTTGATGCTGAAATAAAGAAAGACGGAGTGAGATACAAGCAAAACATAGGTCTTGAGCTTAGATGAGCCAGATTTTCGATTTTCATAGCCTATCAGCGCATACAAAAAACATGGCGAAAGCGATGTTTCATCTCGTCTTACCACCGCGTTGTCTTTCTTGCGATGACATGGTCGCAAATCAGGGCGGTCTTTGTTCGTCATGTTGGGCTGAATTGCCGCTTATTGATGGTCCAGTTTGCCAGCGTACGGGCAGCCCTCTTGCGTTTGATTTGGGCGAAGCAATAACAAGCGCTGAGGCAATCGCGGACCCGCCGCTTTACCGAAAGATGCGGGTTGCCAGCCGCTATGATGGAACAGCGCAAAAACTGACGCTGTCTATGAAGTTTCATGACCGCCTCGACTTGGCAAAGCCCTTGGCAGGCTTCATGGCGCGCGCGGGTTCGGCTTTATTGGAAGAGGCTGATGTTTTAATTCCCGTTCCTCTGCATCGCAGCCGGTTTATTAGTCGTCGGTTTAATCAAGCAGCTCTTTTAAGTCGTGAAATTAGTAATCTCTCTGGCGTGCCTTGCGCTTTACAAGCGATTGAGCGGATCAGAGAAACAAGGCAGCAAACAAGCCTTCAACGCAATGAACGACATAGAAATGTCGAAGGTGCTTTTAAGGTGCCAGCAGAACAAACGATTAATGTGCACGGCAAACGGGTGGTGTTGATTGATGATGTTGTGACCACTGGCGCGACGGTTTCTGCCTGTGTTAGAGCACTTCTTCGTGAACAGGCGGCCCATGTGGACGTTCTTGCCTTTGCGAAGGTTGTAGATGCAGATAAAAATCTCATATAAGCAGCTGAATGAATTACCCCATTGCTGGGAAAGGAAATCCAATGCAAAACGTTATTATCTACACTCGGAAATTCTGCCCTTACTGTACGGCTGCAAAAAAGCTTTTGAAGCACAAAGGCGCAAGTTTTAAAGAGCATGACGCGACAATGAACCAAGCGCTGCGCAGTGAAATGATCAAAAAATCGAATGGTGGATCAACTTTCCCACAAATCTTCATCGGCAAAACCCATGTGGGTGGTTGTGATGAGCTTTATGCTTTGGAAGACGCTGGCAAACTTGACCCGCTTTTGTCTGCCTAACGGCGATGTTTAAAGCTGCTTGTATCCAACTGCGTTCAACCCGATCTGTGGGTGAGAACATTGAAACGGCGTCTGAATTGATACGGGCAGCTGCAGCGGATGGCGCGACTTATATCCAAACACCGGAAATGACCCATCTGGTTGAAACCGGTCGCGCGCCTTTGATGGAAAAAATCGTTGAGGAACCGCAAGATGAAGGTGTGAAGGCGTTTGGTGCTTTGGCTGAAGAGCTTGGCATAACACTTCACATTGGCTCTCTTGCGATTCTTCGTGCTGATGGCAAGGTTGCCAATCGGGCGTTTGTCTTTGGGCCTGATGGTGGGTTGGTCACGACCTATGATAAAATCCATATGTTTGATGTGGATTTGGACAATGGTGAGCGTTGGCGGGAATCGAACACCTATGAACCTGGTGTAAGCTCGCCTGTCGTGAAAACACCCGACGCAAAAATCGGTGTTGCGATTTGTTATGATGTTCGTTTTCCAGAAGTGTTCCGTCGCCAAGCTTTGGCGGGTGCGGATATACTGACGGCGCCTGCTTGTTTCACACGGCAGACAGGACAAGCCCATTGGCATGTTCTCATGCGCTCGCGGGCGATTGAAAATGCGAGCTTCATGATCTCGGCGGCCCAAGGCGGCACCCATGAAGATGGTCGCAAAACTTTCGGGCACAGCATTATCGTTGACCCTTGGGGGACTGTTCTGGCTGATAGCGAGAATGATGAGCCGGGGTTTATTATCGCGAAAATTGATTTGCAAGATGTTGTGAAAGCACGTAAACGCATTCCGGTTTTGACCCATGGGCGAGAATTTGATACGTCGTCGGTCTCTTACAGTTCAGAAAAGTAACCTCAGTGATTAAATACGCCCTTAAATGCAGTGAAGACCATCTTTTTGATGGTTGGTTTGGCAGTTCCGCTGCGTTTGATAGGCAGAAGGAAATGGGCCTTGTGACCTGTCCTTACTGTGGCACTGATGAGGTTGAGAAGACTTTGATGGCGCCTTCGGTTACCGGCACTAAAATGCAAGGTGAAGCCGTTGACGCTGAAGCAGGAGATACAGATGGCGAGGCTGCTGCTTCGGCACCCGTTCCCGTTCCATCACCTGCGTCCAATGTGACTGAAGCTGATATCATTCCCGCGACTATTCCAGAACCTCTGGTTCATGGTGATGACACCATGCGAGCGGTGATTGATAAAATGCGTGAGCTACGCACTTGGGTTGAAGACAATGCCGTCAACGTTGGCGATAAATTCGCCGAAAAAGCACGCGAAATTCACTACGGTGAAGAAGATGCTCACGGTATTTTTGGCAAAGCGACCTTTGAAGAGGCGCAAGAACTGATTGATGAGGGCGTGGACTTCATGCCTTTGCCCGCCCTGCCAGAAGACAATAACTAAACGTTGAATTTAAGTTCTGCGCTTAGGCAGGCTTGGTTGCCAGCATCATGTAATTGACATCCATGTCTTTTGATTTGGACCAACGATCAAGGATTGGATTATAGGTGACGCCGCTTTCATCAAGCAGCGACATGCCGCCTTTGGCGAATGCTTCTTCCAGCTCTTCAGGCTTTACAAGCTTTTCAAATTCGTGGGTACCAACAGGCAACCAGCGCAGCACTTTTTCTGCCATGAAGATCGCAAGCATCCGCGCTTTTGCCGTTCGGTTGATGGTGGCCATAAACATCAGCCCGCCAGGTTTTACCATCTCGCAGCAACTTGCCATGAAAAGGTCCACGTCTGCGACATGTTCCACCACTTCCATGTTTAAGATGATGTCGAATTGCTCGCCCGCTGCCGCCAAGTCTTCCGATGTGGTGGCGCGGTAATCAACTGTAACACCTGTTTGCTCTGCGTGAATTTTTGCGACTTCGATATTAACCTCAGAAGCATCCGCACCAACAATCTCAGCGCCAAGACGAGCCATTGGTTCACATAACAAGCCGCCACCACAGCCAATATCCAAAATCCGTAAACCTTCGAACGGTTTTGGTTTGGACGCATCAATTTCGAAATGTTGGCAGACCCGCTCTTTGATATAGGAAAGGCGAACCGGATTAAATTTATGCAAGGGGCGGAATTTGCCCGTTGGGCTCCACCATTCAGCCGCTATTGCAGAAAATCGGGCGACTTCTGCATCATCAATAGTGGTCGCTTGCTCACTCATGCCATCTATCCATTGGTTGTTCTTGCATGTTTATGTGCATCAATCTGGTTGAACTTCAAGGTTTTTCGGATAGCTCTGTCTTAAATACAGTCGAATATTGCTCCTTATAGTTTCAGTGATTGTAACAATTTTCTATTAGGGCCATGCTCCGAACTTGGGAGAATGCTGTGGCGACACCGAGATTGAATTTTTTGCTGTTTATCATTGTGGTCTCGCAATTTGCGAGCACGTCGTTATGGTTTTCTGGCAATGCAATTTTGCCGGACCTTGAACAAGACTGGGGCCTTGCTCCTGAAGCGCTTGGCCATATTACGATGGCGGTGCAAATAGGATTTATCGCAGGCACATTGAGCTTTGCGGTTTTGACCTTGGCGGATCGTTATTCACCGCGCGCAATTTATCTCATTTGTTGTTTGGGTGGGGCGTTGGTTTCGGCATCAACGGTGTTGATAGATGAAAGTCTTTCGCTGTTTTTGGCTAATCGTTTTCTGGTCGGATTTCTTCTGGCGGGCATTTATCCCGTCGGCATGAAAATCGCCTCTGGCTGGTTTAAGCAAGATTTGGGTCTTGCGCTTGGATTTATGATTGGCGCGCTGGTACTTGGCACGGCTTCTCCGCATCTTGTGAGGGCAATGGGGCAATCATGGGACTGGCAGACGGTTATTATCAGCGTTGCGATACTTGCGGCTTTCGGTGGCGTGTTGATGGCAGCTTTTGTGCCCGATGGTCCGTATTTGAAGCAAGGTTCAAAGTTCGATTTTAGCGCGGTGGGGAAAGTATTTTCCTCAGCGAAGTTTCGCAGTTCTAGCTTCGGTTACTTCGGCCATATGTGGGAAATTTTTGCGGCTTGGGCGTTCTTTCCCGTTCTGCTGGTTGGCTACGTGGCGACCAGACCAGAGCTCACCATAAGTATCTCGCTTTGGACCTTTATCCTGATAGGGGTCGGTGCTGTTGGCTGTGTTATAGGCGGGGTATTGGTGCGTCGGTTTGGCAGTGCGCGGGTCGCAACGTTTCAACTCTTTGGGTCGCTCATTGGATGTTTGATTTCTCCATTGATGTTCCTCGCACCTCAAGAAATATTCCTGCCATTTTTGATCGTTTGGAGTATTTTGATTTCAGGCGATAGTCCGCAATATTCGACTTTAAATGCACAATTCGCGCCGCCAGAATTGGTCGGCTGTGCGCTCGCTGTTGCCAACGCCATTGGGTATATGATTTCAATTGTCAGCGTTCAGTTGATCAACCACATGATTGAGCCAATGGGCATTCAATATGTGTTCTTGCTGCTTGTACCCGGCCCATTGTTTGGGCTTTGGGCCATGTGGCCGCTTGTTAAAAAACAAGACAAGCGAGCTGAATGATTGTGAGAGCTTAACCGCGACCGCGATAACCGGGTACTGCTTGATCCGGTATCCAAACGCCTTTTGGTGCTTCGCCCGTTTGCCAGAAAACGTCAATTGGCATGCCGCCGCGCGGGAACCAATAGCCACCAATGCGCAGCCATGTAGGGTTGATGGTATCAACAATGCGCTGGGCCACTGACAAGGTGCAATCTTCATGGAAGGAACCATGATTGCGGAATGAGGTGAGGAAGAGTTTGAGCGATTTAGATTCGACCAAATACTCGCCTGGAATATAATCAAGCACCAAATGCGCGAAATCAGGTTGTCCTGTCATCGGGCACAACGATGTAAACTCAGGTTGCACAAAGCGAACCACATAATCCGTGCCCGCATTATTATTCGGCACGCGTTCCAACACGGCCTCATCTGGGCTTTGTGGCTGGACGGTTTGACCGCCCAGCATGGTTAGGTTTGATGTGTCTGTCTTTTTGATGTCGCTCATAAAACTCTCGCTAACCTATAAAAGCTTAGTGCCTGAAGTGACGCATGCCGGTGAATACCATGGCAAGACCTGCTTCATCAGCTGCGGCAATTACTTCATCATCACGCATGGAACCACCAGGTTGAATAATGGCGGTCGCACCTGCTTCTGCGGCAGACAGTAGGCCATCCGCGAATGGGAAGAAAGCGTCTGACGCAACAACAGAGCCAATGGCAAGGTTTTCAGATAAGCCCGCTGCTTCTGCCGCGTCTTGTGCCTTGCGGGCAGCAATACGGGACGAATCTACACGGCTCATTTGTCCTGCACCCACGCCGACAGTTGCACCGTCTTTTACGTAAACAATCGCGTTTGATTTCACGTGTTTTGCGATTTTAAAAGCAAAACGCAAATCTTGCATTTCTTGCTCGGTTGGTTGGCGCTTGGTCACGACTTTAAGGTCAATGTCGTCGATGACGCCGTTGTCTTTGTCTTGTACCAGCAATCCGCCTGCAACAGTGCGAACATCCAACGCTTTGGCACGGCGATCTGGTAGTCCGCCAGTGGTGAGGAGGCGCAAGTTCTTTTTCGCAGCAACAATTGCTTTTGCTTCATCCGTTGCATCAGGGGCGATAATCACCTCGGTGAAGACTTTCACGATCTCTTCTGCAGATTGTGCATCAAGCGTTTGGTTCATGGCAACGATGCCGCCAAAGGCTGAAACGGGATCACAGCGAAGGGCAAGTTTGTAAGCATCAATCAGTGTTGCGCCTTCTGCCACACCGCACGGATTTGCGTGTTTGATGATCGCGATGGCTGCTGACTGCTCAGGATCAAATTCTGCGACCAGTTCAAAGGCTGCGTTCGTATCATTGATGTTGTTGAATGATAGCGCCTTGCCTTGGTGCTGTGTGGCTGTTGCCACGCCAAAACGGTGCTCGCCTGTTTTGTAAAAACCTGCTTGTTGGTGCGGGTTTTCACCGTAACGCATCACGGCATCGAGCGTACCGCCGATGGCGCGTTTTGTTGGCATGTCGATTGTTAGCTCATCAGCAAACCAGTTAGACACGCTTGCGTCATAGCTTGCGGTCATCGCGAAGGCCTTGGCAGCCAATTTCTGGCGCTGCTCGTATGTTGTGCCACCTTGGTCCGCAATATTTGCAAGCACGGCGTCATAATCTGAAGGGTCGGTGATGATGCTCACATAGGCATGGTTCTTAGCAGAAGCGCGCACCATGGCCGGACCGCCAATATCGATGTTTTCAATGGCGGATGAATAATCAGCACCTTTAGCAACAGTTTCCTCAAACGGGTAAAGGTTCACCACCACAAGATCGATGCCAACAATGCCGTGCGTTTCCATTGCCTTGGCGTGGTCAGCGTGGTCGCGAACACCAAGCAGCGCGCCATGTACTGATGGATGCAGCGTTTTGACTCGACCATCCATAATTTCTGGAAAGCCCGTAATGTCGGAAACATCGGAGACGGGAAGACCTGCCTCTTCGATTACTTTGCGCGTGCCGCCTGTTGAAATGAGGTCAATGCCTGCATCAACAAGCGCTTTGGCGAAATCTACAATGCCAGTTTTGTCTGAAACAGAAAGCAAGGCGCGTTTTGCAGGTACGATGTTTGGAATATCAAAAGTGATGGCAGATACAGCCATGGGTGGGAGGTCCTCTTTTTGGATTTTAGTTCTCAGCCACTAACAGGCGAGAGGTTTTTTAGGTTTGGAGAGCGGATACCACTTTTCTTCTCATCAAGAAAGACGTTGGAAGGTCCAATTTAAAATAGATGTTTTGGCAAGTGAGCCTTGCATTAGAATTTGGAAGGCGGGCTTGGTGCCGTAAATATCTGAAATATTGATGGTGTCTGTTAATTCAACAGGGTGGTTTTCACATGTGAATAGCCAGCGTTGGCCGGATGGTAATTTGAGGTCGATTGTGTTGTCGGAACCAGCGTGTGCTGCAACATTGGAATCAAGATGAAACCTCAATTGGAATGAATGTTTGCTGTCCGGCGAAATCGAAGTGCCATTTCCATGCAACATTTTGTCGCGGCCGGTCAGCACTGTGCCAGTTGTATCAAGCTGAATTTCGCGGTGGTGGCACACGTTGAAATGAGAGACATAGCCGTCATGTTTGGCGGTGATCATTGTATAGTCTTGATGGAGTTTGCGATCACATTTGACTTTTTTGGGGCCAGAGAGAATGGGCACACCTGAAAGGTGGTTGTATTTTTGCTCTGGTAAAAAGCGACTTGATGATGCCTCGTTGATTGAAAGGGTCGAGTGTGCGGCAGTTGATCGTGCGATCTCAGCAAGGGATTGATTGTTTTGAATATTGACGTTGGCTGCTGAGCCGCAATTGACAATCATCCGGTCAGCTCCATCGCTAAGTTCGAAAGACAGGCACCCAGCATGCATCTCACCACTAACATTTTGTGGCGGCAGTTCGCCTGTATCCATCACCACAATTGTGCGGTTTGCTTCTAGCCGTTGATAGCCTGAATGTTTGGCATTGAGTACCGGCGTACCCTTTGCATCATCAAAGGCAAGCATGGTGCTGACAAGGTCGATGGGTGTGTGACCCATGCCATTAAATTTCGCAAATGTTCCATCGCCCAAACGAAAAAACCGTAACATCGGCATAATGCGATCAATGGCAGCAATCATGACATCGCTTGGCACAATGTCGCGCGATATGATGGCTTGGCGAAGGGGCATAAGCATGGACATGATGACAATCAAATTGGACGGGTTGCGTCCAATATGACCGCCGTCTGGCAAAATTTGGCTGGTTAATTCATGATCAAGTCGTTTGAGCCCTGAATGGATGGTTTTTTCATCTTTTCCCATGCAGACCGACGCATAGGCAAGAGCAATGCCTGTATACATACGTGACATGCCAGCAGGGGTTTTATTATGGGTGGAACGAAGAAGACGCACTTGCTTTGTAAGGCTACGCATGAACCGTTGATAAAATTCATGGTCGCAATCTTGAAGGAGTAAAGGCGAATGGCTGAGCCATGCAATGACCCGTTTTGACATGATGCGGGGGCTGGCCGTCATGCTGTGCAATGATCCGTAAACTCTTATCCAGTCTTCGACCAATGTGCGGGCTTGTATGCGCGAGACAGATGTTTCTGCGGCTCGTAAGTGCTTGAGCCAGCTAAATTCGTGCAAGGCCTCTTCCCACTTTTTCGGCTGACCTTGTATTTCAAAAGGCGATTGCCCACCGCAGTTTACTGTGTATCCACACAGTGAATAATAGCCCTGATATAAATCTGAAGCGCGGGTAGGATCAGTGGTTGAAATATCTTGCGGGGCGATAAAAAGCTCATTGTCAGCCGACCCCATAAGACGCAATCTTCCCAGCGGGTTATAGGTCGCGAGTTTATACAAGCCGATGGCCTGATGCTCTATGTTGAGTTGCATCAGTTTCAACCGATCAGAAAAAGTGGTTGCGGTTGGCAATGAAGGCCCTTTGCTTGATTGGTTTTTAAGTCGATTACGCATCGCCTAATAAAGGCTGGATCGCCACCATAAGTAAATCTTACCTTTGTGTGCAATAGGTTGTGAACTTTGTGGCAGGATTAACTGTTGTTCTTGTTATTTACATGTTGAAAACGCGCCATGAAAAATCCGTCTATGCCAGATAGCACGGGGTCGGCGTGTTCAAGATAATGAGGCAGGGTGCGTATGGTGCCGTTTTCTTGGAGTAATTGTGAAACGCCGCCCACTTCATCAGATCTGATTGGATCAAGTTTCAGTGGTAAATTTTCCGCCTCGATATACTCAAGTATCGCTTCGCCTTCTTCTGGCTGCAGCGAGCATGTGCAAAATACCAAAGTGCCGCCAGGTTTTAAGAAGGCAACGGATGCCTTCAATATTTTGCGCTGAAGTGTCGCCATTTGCGGGATTTGTTGTTCGGCTTTGAGCGACAGAATGTCGGGGTGTTTGCGAACAATGCCTGTGGCAGAACAGGGGGCGTCCAATAAAATTGCATCAAAAAGCTGCTCTGGCTTCCATGCCATAACGTCACTGGTCACACAGTCAGCATTTAAATTGAGGCGTTCTAGGTTTTCGTTTAGTTTTTCAAGGCGCGGTGCTGAGCTGTCAACGGCTGTAACAAGTGCGCCTTTGCTTGCTAGATAAGCGGTTTTGCCACCAGGAGCGGCACAAAGGTCTGCGACTGTTTTACCGTTTACATCACCCAACAAAGATGGCGCGAGGCTTGCGGCCGTATCTTGAACCCACCATTCACCCTCTTCAAAGCCTGACAAGTTAGGAACAGCGCCACGTGATTTTAGGCGTACTGAGCCTGTTGGCAGGGCGACACCTTCAAGCGTTTCAGCCCATTTTGGTGCATCTGATTTGGTTGCAATATCAAGATAGGGTTCATGGCAAAGAGCTGACGCCATATCGAGAACTGTCTTCTTGCCATAGGCTTTAATCCAAGTTTTGCAAAGCCACTGCGGCAAGATGTCGATGGGGTCAAGGCTTGCGAGAATTTCTTCTTTCTCGCGGCCAATGGTGCGCAAAACGCCATTGATGAGTTTTGAAAAATGCTTTGCCTTGTGGTCGCTTTTTGCAATCTCCATTGTGGTGCTGACGGCAGCATGATCTGCAACATCCAAAAACAAGATTTGAGCAACACCAAGCCGCAACAAATGCATGGCAGGGCCACCGCGTCTTCCGAGCGGCTTTTGCATATAGCCGCTGAGGATTTTCTCAATTTGAAAGCGCCGTCTTAAGGTTGTGGACGTGATGGCACGTGCGAGGCTGCGGTCGTTAGGGGGCAGCTCATCGAGCACTTTGCGATCCAGCAAATATTCGAGCGGCTCACCTTCATCAATCACTTTGGTGAGCAAATGCAGGCTGCGTTTTCTGGCCGCTAAGCCCACAGTGTTTTTACCACCCTTACCGCCTTGTTTATGGCGGGGGTTTTTATCGTTTTTGCCGTTGTCAGCATTTTTGTTTTGTTGGGTCAGGATAAAGGTCCAGCGTGTCTAGAAATCAGCGCAACTATCACCTTTGGCAACTTGTGCAATGGAGGTGATTTTTGTGTCATATACGCCAACATTCTCTTCGGCAAGCAATTCGCTGCCAACAAAACGATAACAAACCAGCGCTTTGAAAAAACCTTCACCCTCTTCGGTGATTTTATAGTCGATCGAGCCGCCGTTAATCGCGCCCGCCCACTCGGCCATGGATTCGATGAATTCTTTGCGGTTTTGTTCAACACCAAGATCGGTGATTTCATAGTTGAACGGTGAGAAATCTTCTGGCGCCATCAAGCCTTCCATCGCGGGCACATCGGCCTTTTGAAGGGCGGCGTACCATGCGGTTAGACTTTCATCTTTTTCAATCGTTGTTTGCGCCGTTGCAAATGTTGGCATTGCCGCCATCAATAGCGCGACCGATAGTGATAAGATTTTCATGTCTTTCTCCCGTATCTTTGATACTAGGGCCCGATCTAAAGGTTGTCCCTAGGCCGTTGAAAATTCGCCTGTTTCATGGTCCATCGTGTAGAGTTCACCAGTGGAAATATCGAACCAAGCACCATGCAACGTGATTTTCCCACGCTCCACTTGTGTTTTAACACAGGGGAAAGTCATAAGGTTGTCAATAGAATTGCGAATGCCAGCTTCTTCCATGGCGCGCTTGCGGGAAGCAAAATCAGCGCCATCTTCGCAGATCATTTTATCTTTGGCAGGCTCAAGCAATGTAATCCACTTGCCAATGAAATCACCGGGTGAAAGAGGTTTTGTTTCGACCACACCTTCATCTTGAAGAAGAAACGCTTGCACGCCACCGCAGCGCCCGTGACCCATGATAACAATATTCTCAACCTTGAGCGCTTGCACGGCAAATTCCAGCGCTGCTGATGTGCCATGAAAGCCATCGTCAGCTTCATAGGGCGGCACTAGGTTTGCTACATTACGAACGACAAACAATTCACCTGGTGCAGAATTGAAAATTGTCTCAGGTGCTGCACGACTGTCGCAGCAAGAAACGATCATGGTCTTTGGCTTTTGGCCAAGCTCTGCCAGAATTTCGTAGCGCGCGCGGGCTTCTGGTAAATGGTCTTCTTTGAATTCTTTGTATCCAGAAAGCAGGTCATTTGGAAAGGATTGTTTTTTGTCGAGCATGGGAGGTCCTCGTCATGAGTTAATCTCGGCGTCTTATTTCAGATCAAGCCGATGGTGGCAATCCTTGTGCGGTGCTAGATGGTTTTGCCTATTTGTTTTTGGCGATGATTGAGTTCAATTATGTCAGCGAGGTGGGTTTTGCCACTGTGCCTTTGCGGCGAACGACGGGGCCGCCGACGCGGCGCATGTTGACCATCGCCATGGGGTGGTCGATGCGGGATTGTTCTTCAACCAGCACCAATTCATCGGCCCCGCGTTTTACCGTTTGCGCTAACACATCAAAAACCCCAGCGGTTGCTGTTTGCAAGGCTTTTTGCGGGGTTTGTCCGCTTAGTAAGCGTGCCATCAAAAGACCTGCAAATAAATCCCCCGGTCCATTGGGCGCGTTTTCGAAAGAACGATGTTCGGCAAGCAGGGCGTCATTTGCTCCGCTATCATAAAGCAGGGTGCCTTGTGATTGTTTCATCATTGCGAAAGCAGAAGTAACGGCGACATAGCGGTGCGAAAGCGTTTTGGCCGTCTCCACAATGTCTTCATTGATGGCGTGGGTTTTTGCCGTCAGCCAATCAAACTCGAAACGGTTTGGCGTGATGAGATCGGCAAGCGGGAGCAGTTGATCGCGAATGGCCGCAGCTGTTTCTTCAGGCACATAAAGCCCGCCTTCATCACCGATCACAGGATCACAGCAATAAAGCAGATTGGGATTATGGCTTTTTGCCGCTTTGATAAGTTTGGCGATTGGGCCAGCTTGTTCGCTGTTGCCCAGATAGCCTGTAATGATGCCGCCAAGATTGCCTAGTTGATCGTTTCCAATCAAATCTTCGATGATGGCTGCAAACTCGTCGCTGGGCGCAACAATGCGCTGCCCTTTGCCATGACCTGGATGCCAAGGCAGGGTGATGGTGGGTAAGAACCAAGCGGGATGCCCAAGCCGCTCCAGCGCAAAGACTGATGCCCGTGCTCCAATGCGACCACGGACAACTTGGCTTGTTATGACGAGAGTAGAGAGAGTTTTTTGCATGTCAGTTTATAGCAAGCAAAACGGACAAAACCATCTAAATTCTCAATCAGTACCATCTAAGTTGGTATTCAAAAATAGAGTGTTCTCGTCACCCTCTTCGCAACCCTAACGGCGACCAAAGGCGGGACCACTACGGCGACGATTTAACTGTGGCGCTGATTGCATTGGCCTTGTTGATCTTGAAGGTGACGTGCGCTGCTGAGAAACGGGCTCTTCAATATACTCAGATGTTTGATCATCAAGAAGAAAGGCTCTCGCGGTAATCACATAACTAACTAAGCCGATATAAGATCCAATAAATGACATGGTAAAGGTAAAGGTTATAAGCCAGATCGACAAATCAGCTGGCTTGCCGAGTGCTATGGACGTGGCCAAATTTCGTGGTGCAAAGGGGTAGAACAATAAAGTGACCAAAACGATCAGCAGAAAACCCGCAATGACTGCGACAAATGATCTTGAAAGAATGTACCCTAATTGACGAAATCCACGGGCTATTGCTGGCATAATGCCTTGGCCATAACCAACGACAGAGGCGGGTAAATAGGTAATCAAAAAAGGAGTCAGTCCAAGCGCCGTGACAAAGATGATGCCTGTTGCAATTAACGCGGCCTTAGCGGTCGCTGTGCCGACAGCGACTAGTGGAAAAATGATGACAAGGGCGACGATGAATAATAGAGCAAATGATGCAAAAAATAAGATCAAAAGACTAAATCCAAACCCTGCAGTGTTTTTTAGGTCAAAACTGCGATCGCGGTCTGGTATTAAAAGTGTCGCGAGGACTTGATATCCGAGATAACAGCTTGTTACCAAGCCAACAATTCCAGATAAAATTACCTCAACTGTGCCTAGCCGCGCCGTAAATTGAATGATAGCTATGACTGCAAAGCTTACAAAAAGCGGCACAGGGATTTTTTCAAATAAGCACAAAGCTTCTACGAAAATATTTCTGCTAAAGTTCATAATAATCCATCCATTGTATGTAAAATTGTTATGAAATTACAGTAAATAAAATAATCAATAGTAAATTTGGAAAATGTAAGGGAAATATCGGCGATGAAACTCTGCCGTCTTCTTACAGGCTCTGATGGCGCCGCTTTCTGTCACAAAGTGACTGCTGCCTTGAACAAGGGTTGGGATTTGCATGGGTCGCCCACGACGTCAGTGAAGCCTGACGGTACAGTGCTTTGTGCTCATGCATCGGCGTTATAATCCAACCTGACCGATGGGTCACGTAAATAAGCGTGGGATAATATAACGGCTCCGCAAGCCACGCTGTATCCCAAAATTAAAAACACTGGGATAGTGAGGATTAGCGAGAATCCTGCAATCGGCAAAAGTGCGGCATCATTCCCTTTAGTAGCGACAATTTCTGGATGAGCGGTCATAAATTGTTTTGCCAAACCCAGTATTCCTTTTGAATAAATTTGAGTGGTAACAAAAATAATTATATTTAATAACAAGAGAGAGCCAAAGATATTTTTCCAATTGTCTTTTCCGCGCTGAAATGCAGAATTAATGCTAGGATAGATCCCTGCAATATAGGCTGGGAGATAGGTGGCCAGCCTTGAGAAAATAAGCAGGCCAATACCCGAAATAAACAGAGTAATTAGTAGAGAAATGCGCGAAAAGTATCCTCCAAATAGTATATGAGCAAAGATGGTTGGCGGTGCAAAACATATATATACCAAAAGGATTAGTCGGAAAAAAATCCCCACGCTTCAAAATAAAATTCCTTTGGTGTTTTCTTGATATCTAAAATGATGCAATGAGCTTTGTAGGCTAAAAGGATCCAGCTGAAATGTATAAGGGTTGGCACTGGTCCTAGGCTGCGTGTTTTTGGCAAATCTAACAGGGTCGGAATGATTATGAGCAAGTTGAAAATGGAAATAATTAAAATCCAAAGCCAGCATTTTTTAAATACTGGTATTCCTGCTAATAAAAAATGTTTTTGTTCCATTATTTAAATGCTTTTATTTTTATTGATCGCTTTCAATGAAAGTATTTGTGGAATAAATTAAAAAATATAAAAGGATTATCAACGATGAAACTCTATCGCCTTCTCACAGGTTCTGATGACGCAGCCTTTTGTCATAAGGTGACGGTCGCCTTGAACAAAGGCTGGGATTTGCATGGATCGCCCACCACGTCAGTGAAACCTGACGGCACGGTGCTTTGTGCGCAGGCGGTTTATAAGCATGTTCGAGGAACAGAGTACCACCCCGATATGAAGCTTGGCGAGCAATAGAAGATCCAAATGATCGCATTATGGTGAATTTTCGTTCACGAAAAAACACTTTTATCCCGTCGTGCTTTGACCTTTGCGGGCAACCACATTAAAAGGGTAAAGAACACCTATTCGGTTTCGGCGCCTGGGTTTTTACGAAAAGGGTTTGAATGTCTGCTTTGTTGATGATGGTTCAGCAAGGCGTTCCTACTTGCAGGATTGTTCCTGCTGCATAGGAATAAAGGAGGGCATGACAAACTGTTGATGAATAAATAGGGTTGCGCCATCGCGACACTAGGAATGGATGACGAGAACATGAAAAGCGCAGATGCTGCAGCAAAAAGGCCGCTCTCACCTCACCTTCAAATTTACAAACCAATTCCAACGATGGTTATGTCGATTTTACACCGCATCACAGGTGCGGCGCTGTATTTTGGCACCTTGTTATTGGTGTGGTGGCTCGCTGCTGCTGCAACGAGTGAAGCTTATTTCGCCTTTGTGAACGACTTTTTCGGTTCGGTAATCGGGCGTTTGATCTTGTTTGGTTACACATGGGCTTTGATCCATCACGCACTTGGCGGCATTCGTCACTTTATGTGGGATTTGGGCCATGGCTTTGATAAGCATTTTGCAACCAAGATGGCTTATGCCATGGCCGTTGGCTCGGTTGCTTTGACGATCCTTGTTTGGATCATTGGTTATTCGGTGAGATAGGAGCAGGTCATGAAAACATCACTTAATAAAGTTCGTGGTCTCGGGTCTGCAAAAGACGGTACAGATCATTTTTGGAAACAACGTGTATCGGCGGTTTCAACACTTCTCCTGTCTGTTGTGTTCGTCATCTTGTTGGTGTGCCTCAGCGGTGCATCATATGAAAAAGTCGTGGCGACTTTGTCTTCTCCTCTTGTTGCTGTCTTTTTCCTCCTCTTCATCCTAAGCGGCGTGTTTCACATGCGTTTGGGCATGCAGGTGATTATTGAAGATTATATCACCAACGAGACCACCAAAATTTTAGCGCTTATGGGCAACACATTCTTCGCGATTGTTGTTGGCGGCATTAGCGTCTTTTCCATTCTAAAGCTTGCGCTTTAGTACCTAGTTAGAAATTTACAGATTGCGGGAGCAACTGATGTCTGAAAACACCTCCAAGAACACAGTTAATGTGAATGGTCGTGCCTACACGTTTATTGATCACACGTTCGATGTTGCCGTTGTTGGCGCAGGCGGCGCTGGTTTGCGCGCAGCTTTGGGTGCAGCGAAAGCTGGCTTGAAAACAGCGTGTATCTCGAAAGTATTTCCAACACGCTCGCACACGGTTGCAGCGCAAGGCGGTATTTCAGCCTCGCTCGGCAATATGGGTCAAGATGATTGGCGCTGGCATATGTTTGACACCGTAAAGGGGTCTGATTGGCTGGGCGACCAAGACGCAATTGAATATCTTTGCCGCGAAGCGCCGCAAGCAGTGTATGAGCTTGAGCACTTTGGTGTGCCTTTCTCGCGGACTGAAGATGGCAAAATTTATCAGCGTCCCTTCGGTGGCATGACCACTGAATACGGCGAAGGTGTTGCAGCACAACGGACTTGTGCGGCGGCTGACCGAACTGGTCACGCAATCCTTCACACGCTTTATGGCCAGTCTCTTCGTTATGACACTGAGTTTTTCATCGAGTATTTCGCGATCGATTTGATCATGGAAGATGGTGAGTGTCGTGGTGTTGTGGCGCTTGATATGGAAACTGGTGAACTACACCGTTTCCGTGCATCGAAAACAGTTCTCGCAACAGGCGGTTATGGCCGTGCCTATTTCTCGGCAACCTCTGCCCACACCTGTACGGGTGATGGTAATGCGATGGTTCTGCGTGCAGGCCTTCCTTTGCAAGACATGGAGTTTGTTCAGTTCCACCCAACCGGCATTTATGGTGCGGGTGCATTGATTACTGAGGGTTCACGTGGTGAAGGCGGTTATCTTACCAACTCTGAGGGTGAGCGCTTTATGGAGCGTTATGCGCCGAGTGCGAAAGATTTGGCGTCTCGCGATGTTGTTTCCCGCTCAATGACGATGGAAATTCGTGAAGGACGCGGCGTTGGGGCGAAGAATGACCACATTCACCTTCACCTTGACCACCTTGATCCAGCTTTGCTGGCTGAGCGTTTGCCGGGCATTTCAGAATCAGCCCGCGTTTTCGCCGGTGTTGATGTGACGAAAGAGCCGATCCCTGTGATCCCTACAGTTCACTATAATATGGGCGGTATTCCGACTAACTTCCACGGCGAGGTCCTCAACAAAATTGATGGTGACCCTGATTGCGTGGTGCCAGGCCTTATGGCGATTGGTGAAGCAGCTTGTGTGTCCGTTCATGGTGCGAACCGTCTTGGTTCAAACTCTTTGATCGACCTTGTTGTGTTTGGTCGTGCGGCTGGTCTTCGTTGCAGTGAAACTGTGACAGCGGGCGAGCAACAACGCGAACTGCCAGCAGATGCTGGTCACAATTCAATCGAGCGCCTTGATCATTTCCGTTATGCAAATGGTTCAACATCAACCGCAGAACTGCGTGCGTCTATGCAAGACACAATGCAGAACAATTGCGCGGTGTTCCGTACCACTGAAATTCTTGATGAAGGCCATGATAAAATCCATCAGGTTTGGAATTCTTCCGACGATATCAAAGTGACAGACCGTTCACTGGTTTGGAACTCAGACCTGATTGAAACGCTTGAGTTCGACAATTTGATTTCTCAGGCTGTTGTAACAATGGATTCAGCGCAAAATCGTAAAGAAAGCCGCGGCGCCCATGCGCATGAGGATTTCCCTGATCGCGATGATAAGAACTGGATGCACCATTCTTTGGCTTACATTGATACGGACAAGAAGACTGTGTCGTTAGAAGATCGTCCCGTTCATACCTATACGCTTTCAAATGAAATTGCGTATATCAAGCCTAAAGCGCGGGTTTACTAATTTTAGACAGGTCGATGTTGTTTAAATGTCGACCTTCACAAACAAAATCAACATGATTGAGCACTCAAAATGGTTCAGCTAACACTTCCAAAAAACTCAACAATGTCGGCGGGCAAAACGTGGCCTAAACCGGATGGCGCGACAAATCTTACTGAGTATCGCATTTATCGCTGGAATCCTGATGATCAGGAAAATCCAACCATTGATACATACTTCGTTGATCGCGACGATTGTGGTCCGATGGTGCTAGATGGTTTGATCTGGATTAAAAATAAGGTCGATCCGACACTGACGTTCCGCCGCTCTTGCCGTGAGGGTATTTGTGGTTCTTGCGCCATGAATATTGGCGGCACGAATAACCTTGCTTGCCTTAAAGGTATGGATGAGGTTGCAGGTGATGTGGTGAAAATCTATCCATTGCCGCACCTGCCAGTCGTTAAAGACTTGGTGCCTGATCTTACGAACTTCTACGCGCAGCACCGTTCAATCGAACCGTGGCTGCAAACAGATACGGCAACACCTGAAAAGGAATGGGGCCAGAGCCGTGATGACCGCGAGAAACTCGATGGTCTTTACGAGTGCATTCTGTGTGCATGTTGTTCAACATCATGCCCATCTTACTGGTGGAATGATGATCGCTATCTCGGCCCTGCTGTTTTGCTTCAAGCCTATCGTTGGTTGATTGATAGCCGAGACGAAGCAACGGGCGACCGTTTGGATAATCTTGAAGATCCATTCCGCCTTTATCGCTGTCACACAATCATGAATTGTGCGCAGGCTTGTCCGAAGGGTTTGAACCCGGCGAAAGCGATTGCGGAAGTGAAAAAGATGATGGTCGAGCGCCGTATCTAGGCACTTGCTACTAAACAAAACAAAAAAGCCGGCAGTTTTGAACTGCCGGCTTTTTTGTTATCTGATTGTTGCTGTGTCAGACCTGTCGGTCAACACGCGCGCCCGTTCCATCAAGGGTTGGGGCTTCAATTTTAGAAGCTAAGGCTTCAAGGTTTTGCTGGCCAGCTTCGAGCAATCCAACAACGGCTTGAGATTGCTGTAATGAATTTGCAAGCGCTACCGTTTGAGCGGTTTGGGTTGCAATCGAAGAACTAACGGCGCCAAGGGCTGACATAATATATACTCCTTACAATAGCCCTCATTTTAAGAGAGGATCCTTAAGAATATCTGAAACACCAAATTGTGACTTAGATTGGGGTATCGACCTGCCTTGCGTCCGCCTAAATACCAACGTAGAAAAGACAATGAATGATAGGAGCACCGCATGCGTTGCCTTTTTGTATTTATAACCCTGTTTTTATTTGTAGGAACCGCAATGGCAGACAACTGGATCGTTAAATCAAGCTCACACTCTGTTGAAAAAACAGTGTCTCAACTAACCGCGGCTATTGAAGGCGCAGGCGCTAAAGTATTTGGCGTTGTTGACCATGCCGCTGGTGCAAGCAGTGTTGGGGCAGAACTTGCGCCTGCTACATTGGTAATTTTTGGTAATCCGAAAATTGGCACGCCGATCATGCAAAACAATATTCGTGCGGGTCTTGATCTGCCGCTCCGCGTTTTGGTGTTTGAAGAAGCGCGCGAAACTAAAATTGGTTACCTTGATCCGGCCGCTTTGAAAGCCCGATATGATATTGAAGGTGCTGATGAAGTATTTGCAAAAGTAAGTGGCGCATTGGACAAGTTAACTGACGCAGCGGCAAAGTAGCCAGAATTAACACGACCCAAAACGCAATCTGCACGCATCAAGAGTGTTGCGTTAGTTATACAACTTCTATATGTAAACCTATGTTTGGTTGTATGGTGGCAATCAACAATATACGTTAAATTAGATAATATGACGTAATGGTCGTTGTATCTGGGCTTTAAACACGATGAAAAACATGTATTTACAAACGTTAGCGATAGGCCTTTGTGGCGCACTTGCTGCTTGTCAGACGACAGCAGTGTCACCGCAACTTGCGCAGCCTGAGCCGTTGCAACCTGCGCCAATCTCTCCCGTCGCTTCGACCCAACTTTCTCCTGTTGGGAGCGCGCCTGCTGTTGGTACGCCCTCTGTAAATGCCGCTCAAGCTGGAGCGGCTGCAAGTGGTCAAGCGCAAGATTTGCAAGCTATACCGACACTGCCAACATCAAGTTCTGGGGTAACCCGCGTTCAAACGGTTTCCGTTTCTCCAACAATCAATTTTGGACGTAATGCAGTATTGGGTGCTTGGAATGTTTCGACCAATGCCGATTCATGTGCACTCAATCTAAGTCTTACAACATGGACTGGCGGCTTTAGAGCGTCGACCCGTAAATGCTCCACTGACCAACTTTTAGGAATTGGCGCTTGGAACGTAGCGGGGAAACAGTTGTCATTATTTAATAAGACTGGCGGCTTGATCGCGCGTCTTGTTGTATCGGGTGATAATCGTTTTGATGGAACAACAGAAACTGGTGGCGCTTCAATTAGCGTGTTCCGCTAGTCGCGCACTATCCTTTTTGTCCGTGAGCAGTTGAAAAGGCGGGTGCAGCCCGTATAAATGATTCATGCCTCACTCAGACAAAGCCCCTTCGAGTATTTTATCTAAATATCGTCAGTTGGTGACAGGCGGCGGCCTTGAAGAGGACGTCGCACAGCTCGCTGTTATTGATCGTCTCGATGCCGTCAATACTGACCTTGCTGAGCGAAAACTTGCCAATAAATCCAGTTCCCTAGGTTGGTTGTTTAGCAAACGCAAATCGGCGTGGACGAATGTAAAAGGGCTTTATATTTGGGGCTCTGTTGGGCGGGGTAAAACCATGCTCATGGATTTGTTTTTTGACGCCTCCAATATAAGACGAAAACAACGGGTTCATTTCCATGAATTTATGGCCGATGTGCATGATCGTATTCATGGGCATCGCGAAGCTTTGAAGCGTGGTGAGGTGACAAGTGATGATCCAATTGTCCCTGTTGCCAATGCAATTGCCGATGAGGTGAGGCTTCTATGCTTCGATGAGTTCACCGTGCGCGATATTGCTGATGCGATGATTATGCGACGCTTGTTCACCCAGTTATTTGCCCGCCAAGTGGTGATTATCGCAACCTCGAATGTCGACCCTGATGACCTGTATAAAGACGGCTTGAGACGTGCCGATTTTATGCCATTTATCGATTTGCTAAAAGAGAACGTCGATGTGGCAAAGCTGGATGCGAGAACTGATTTTAGATTAGAAAAGCTTGGCAATAAGCCAGTTTATTCTCATCCATTGAATGATGTATCTGCAGCCCAATTTGATGAGTTATGGAGCGCGATCATTGGCGGTGAGAAACCGCAGCGGCTTGAACTTACTATCAAGGGGCGACAGGTCGAAGTGCCGATGGCAGCATTAGGGACGGCACGATTTGCTTTTTCTGACCTTTGCGAAAAGCCCTTGGGTGCGACGGATTATCTCAAAATTGCTCAGAGTTTCCACACGCTGTTTATTGAAGATATTCCAACTTTCACGGCTGAAAAGAGAAATGAAGCGAAGCGTTTCATCAATCTGATAGATACAATTTATGACGCAGGCGTGAAACTAGTGGTAACAGCAGCGGCGGCACCAACCGAGCTGAACGCTGGTTTGCGTGAAGTTGAAGCCTTCGAATTTGACCGGACCGTATCAAGATTGATTGAAATGCAATCGGATGAATATCTCAGCGCGAAGGCGCCTCAATAGCTTAAATTACCCTTTTTAGGTGGTAATTTTGAGAACAAACCAAAACTCCACTTTACGTAAACGGTAGAAACGTATTATTTTTTAGTCGAAAGGAATGTCTTAAAGGCGTGATTGGGTTGCGCTACCTTATGAATAGGAGTACCCAAACTTTAACTGAAATATCCGTAACCTTACCTTAAGGGAAACTAACATGGCTCGTAGCAAAATTGCTTTGATCGGCGCAGGTCAAATCGGCGGCACGCTCGCTCACCTCATTGGACTTAAAGAACTTGGCGACGTTGTCCTCTTCGACATCGTAGATGGCGTACCACAGGGCAAGGCTCTAGACATCGCTGAATCATCTCCAGTTGATGGCTTCGATGCCGACCTTAAAGGTACATCATCTTATGAAGATATTGCTGGCGCCGATGTATGTATCGTGACAGCTGGCGTTCCGCGCAAACCAGGCATGAGCCGCGACGACCTTATCGGCGTCAACTTGAAAGTCATGAAGGCTGTTGGTGAAGGCATTGCTAAGCATGCTCCAAATGCATTCGTTATCTGCATCACTAACCCGCTTGATGCGATGGTTTGGGCTTTGCAGAAATTCTCAGGTCTTCCAAAAGAAAAAGTAGTTGGCATGGCTGGCGTGCTTGATTCAGCTCGCTTCCGTCACTTCTTGGCTGACGAATTCAAAGTATCTGTAAAAGACGTTACAGCTTTCGTTCTTGGTGGCCACGGCGACACAATGGTTCCATCAACACGTTACTCAACAGTTGCAGGCATCCCGCTTCCAGATTTGGTGACTATGGGTTGGACGACACAAGAAAAACTCGACCAGATTGTTCAGCGTACACGTGATGGTGGTGCGGAAATTGTTGGTCTTTTGAAAACAGGTTCAGCTTTCTACGCACCAGCAGCCTCTGCTGTTCAAATGGCTGAGAGCTACATCAAAGACCAACGTCGCGTTCTCCCATGTGCGGCGGCTCTTGAAGGTCAATATGGCCAATCTGATTTGTATGTTGGTGTTCCAACAGTCATCGGTGCTGCAGGCATTGAGCGTATTGTTGAAATCAATCTGAGCGATGAAGAGCAGGAAATGTTCGATAAATCAGTCGATGCCGTGAAGGGCTTGATTGAGGCATGCCAAAATCTGGCGCCTGAACTTAAGTAATTAAAGGCGCCCTATGGGGCGCTTTTTTGATGGCTCTGCCATCATTTGAATAAACGAATGTCGCAAACGTGCGACGTATCTAAAACCTCAAATGGATTTGAGAAATGAACATTCATGAATATCAGGCGAAAGCCTTGTTGAAATCTTTTGGTGCTCCGGTTGCTGAAGGCGTGCCGATTTTAAACGCAGCCGATGTCGATGCGGCACTCGATGCGCTACCCGGTCCAGTCTATGTGGTGAAAAGCCAAATTCACGCCGGTGGCCGTGGTAAAGGCAAATTCAAAGAATTGCCAGAAGACGCAAAAGGCGGCGTTCGTTTGGCGTTCTCCGCTGATGAAGCGCGTTCTCATGTTTCAGAAATGTTTGGCAATACGCTGGTTACAAAGCAAACCGGCCCTGCAGGTAAGCAAGTAAACCGTCTTTACCTTGAAGATGGTGCGGATATTGAAAACGAACTTTATCTTTCAATCCTCGTCAATCGTGAAACTGGCAAAGTATCCTTTGTTGCTTCAACTGAAGGCGGCATGGACATTGAGGCGGTTGCTGAAGAGACACCGGAAAAAATCCACACAATCGATGTTGAGCCAACTGTAGGCTGTGATGCGGCGATTGCTGGCAAAGTATGTGATGCTTTTGAGCTTACAGGCGATGCACGTGCCGATGGCATGAACCTCTTCCCAATTCTTTACAAAGCGTTCGTTGAAACAGACATGAGCCTGTTGGAAGTAAACCCGCTTATCATCATGAAAGATGGTCACTTGCGCGTTTTGGATGCGAAAGTATCTTTTGATGGCAACGCGGAATTCCGTCATGCTGATTTGCAAGAACTTCGTGACCTTTCAGAAGAAGATGCAAAAGAAATCGAAGCGTCAAAGCATGATCTTGCTTATGTTGCTCTTGATGGCAACATCGGTTGCATGGTGAACGGTGCTGGTCTTGCTATGGCGACCATGGACATCATCAAGCTTTATGGTGCTGAACCTGCTAACTTCCTTGATGTTGGTGGTGGTGCAACCACTGAAAAAGTAACGGCTGCTTTTAAAATCATTACGGCTGATCCAAACGTGAAGGGTATTCTTGTCAATATCTTCGGTGGTATCATGCAGTGTGATGTTATTGCAGAAGGTGTTTTGACGGCTGTGAAAGAAGTCGGATTGCAAGTACCGCTTGTTGTTCGTCTTGAAGGAACAAATGTTGAAAAGGGTAAAGCTATTATCGATGGTAGTGATCTGGATGTTATTCCAGCTGATGACCTTGATGATGCAGCCCAGAAAATTGTTGCTGCTGTAAAGGGGTAATCCCAATGGCTTATCGCTCGAAAATTAGCCTTCGCGTCAAGCAAGGCCTCATTTTCGGAACTGCTTTCTTGATGGCTTCAAGCGTGCTTGTGCCATCTCCATCTTATGCCCAAGAAGAGAAAAAAGGTTTCTTCGGCAGGTTGTTTGATGGTGATGAGCGCAAGCGACGTAAGGCTGAGCGCAGGGCTGCGAAACAGGTAACTGGGGGCTTGAAGGATTCTGATACGGTGGATGTGACACCAGGTGCAGTTCCAGATGTGCCAATCGATCCAAGCCGACGTGTGATACCAGGTGGAAATTTGGGTGGTACGCCAAATGTCAGTCAAGCTGATGTTCCAAATGCTATTCCTGATGCTATTCCAGATGCAAACTTAGCGGCATCCCCTGATCCGGGGTTGGATATTTCACCTGATGCAAGCCGGACAGAACTCATTCAGGAGTTGAAGGACGCCAAACAAGAACTCACAAAGCGCAACTTCAATAACGAAAAAGAGTTGGCGGAAGCTAAAGCAGAATTGGCACGCCGTCAGAGCACGGGTCAAATTACACCGGAACAGGTCAAGCTAACACCGGCTCGGATTCGCGACCAGCAATTGAACGAACTTGAAAAGCTGAAAGCAGAACTTGCCCGCAGAAGGCTTACAAATACCACCAAAGCAGAACGGATCGGCCGAGCTTTGACTGACAATGAACTGGCTTACCGCTATGTTGATCAGTGCATTACTCGACCGTCGGGTGACTTCACTAACTTGTTTAATGGCCAAGCCGATCTTGAGCTCATCGTATCAGAGAAGAAAACGCAGGTCTTCCGCAACGCTGATAGAACTCTTTTGCTTCAAACTTCAACTGATGCATGTGATGTAAGCTTCAATGGTAGCGACGTTGCTGATTACGCGGCTGGGCTGGTTCACATTCTCGAAACTCAAGGTGGGCTTGTTGAAACCAAGAAACTTGCAGGCCTCACCATCATAAACACTGTGCACCCTCGTGGTAATTTTCGTCTTGCGACAGGAAGAAAAATTATCGGTAGCGCAGACACTAATCTCTACACCTCCATTATAGCGCTTCGATAGCGCGGACTTAAGGAACTCATTTATGTCAATTCTAATCAACAAAGACACCAAAGTTATCTGTCAGGGCATGACCGGCAAAACCGGATCTTTCCACACAGATGCAGCGCTTGCTTACGGCACGCAAATGGTTGGTGGTGTAACCCCTGGTAAAGGCGGTCAAGAATGGGAAGGCGCTAACGGTAAGCTGCCGATTTTCAATTCTGTTGCTGAAGCCCGTGAACAAACAGGCGCTGATGCTTCTGTGATTTACGTGCCACCAAAATTTACAGCCGCCTCTATTCTTGAAGCGATTGAAGCAGAAATTCCACTGATCGTTTGTATCACTGAAGGCGTTCCTGTTCTCGACATGGTTGCAGTGAAAGAGAAGCTTGATAAATCATCGTCACGTTTGATCGGTCCAAACTGCCCAGGTGTTTTGACACCAGAAGAATGCAAGATCGGCATTATGCCAGGTAACATCTTCAAAAAAGGCAATGTTGGCATCGTTTCACGTTCTGGCACACTGACTTATGAAGCCGTGTTCCAAACAACCAATGCAGGCCTTGGTCAAACAACGGCTGTTGGTATTGGTGGTGATCCGGTTAAAGGCACTGAGTTTATCGACATGCTAGAAATGTTCCTTGCAGATGATGCAACTGAGAGCATTATCATGATTGGTGAGATTGGTGGTTCTGCTGAAGAAGAAGCAGCGCAATTCTTGGCTGACGAAGCTAAGAAAGGCCGCAAGAAACCAACCGTTGGCTTTATCGCTGGCCGCACGGCGCCTCCAGGCCGCACAATGGGCCACGCTGGTGCTGTTATTTCTGGCGGCAAAGGCGGCGCAGAAGACAAAATCGAAGCAATGGAAGCAGCAGGTATTCGCGTTTCGCCGTCTCCGGCAAAACTTGGCGTGACACTTGTTGATCTATTGAAGGGCTAATATTAGCCAAATGTTCATGAGAACTGGTTTAGTTCTCAACTGATTGAGAAAAAGTGAAGGGTTTATTAAGCATAAACCCTCCACTCTCTGATTTAAGGACGGGTTGATGCGGCCTGACAATGTGATGGCTGCCCTCATGGTGAGGCCCGGGGTTATGGAGAGCACGGTTTTTTAACCGTGATAAATAAATGGCACGCGAAGATGCGAACCAGATGTTTGCCGATACATCGTTTTTGTATGGCGCAAATGCAGCTTATATCGAAGAGCTTTACGCACAATATAAAGAAAACCCGCAATCAGTGACCGCTGAATGGCAGCAATTTTTTGCTGGCGAAAGCGATGATGCGGCGGACGTCATCAAAAATGCCAAAGGTGCTTCTTGGAAGCGCGATAATTGGCCAATCCCTGAAAATGGCGAACTTGTTTCGGCCATGGATGGCGATTGGGGGCCTGTTGGCGATGAGCCGCTTGATAGTAAAGCGCTTGGAAAGAAAATTGCTGCCAAAGGCGCAGCTCTTTCAGATGCAGACGTTCAAAAGGCGACACAAGATTCTATCCGCGCGATCATGATGATCCGCGCTTATCGTGCCCGTGGTCATTTGCATGCTAAACTCGACCCACTCGGGATTGCTGGTAATAAAGAAGACTTTAACGAGCTTGATCCGACAAACTATGGTTTTGTCGAGGAAGATTATGATCGACCAATCTTCATTGATAATTATCTAGGTATCGAATCGACAACCATCAGAGAGATGGTCGCGATCCTTCAACGAACCTATTGTTCAACGCTTGGCGTTGAATTTATGCATATTTCTGATCCAATCGCTAAAAGTTGGATACAGCAGCGCATAGAAGGGCCAGACAAAGAGATTGCCTTTACCGAAAACGGTAAGAAGGCGATTTTCAACAAATTGGTTGAAGCTGAAGGTTTCGAAAAATTCATTGATATTCGCTACACGGGTACCAAACGTTTTGGTCTTGATGGTGGTGAATCATTGGTTCCAGCTCTTGAGCAAATCATCAAACGCGGTGGTCAGCTTGGTGTTGAAGAAATTGTTTTCGGCATGGCACACCGTGGCCGCTTGAACATTCTGTCCCAAGTAATGGGCAAACCTCACGAAGCTATTTTCCATGAATTCAAAGGCGGTTCTTATGCGCCAGATGATGTGGAAGGTTCAGGTGATGTTAAATACCACCTCGGCGTTTCTTCTGACCGTGAATTTGACGGCAACAATGTACACCTTTCATTGATGCCAAACCCGTCGCACCTTGAGATCGTGAACCCAGTGGTATTGGGTAAAGCGCGTGCGAAACAAGACCAAACCAATGAACCTAATGAGCGCGGTTCTCGTGACCGCAGCAATGTTTTGCCATTGTTGTTGCACGGTGATGCAGCCTTTGCTGGTCAAGGGGTGGTTGCGGAGTGTTTTGGTCTTTCAGGCCTTAAAGGACACCGTACGGGCGGTTCGATCCATTTCGTGATCAACAACCAGATCGGTTTCACAACCAATCCGAATTGGTCGCGTTCTTCGCCTTATCCAACCGATGTTGCAAAACTCATTGAAGCACCGATTTTCCATGTGAACGGTGATGACCCTGAGGCCGTTGTTTATGCGGCAAAAGTGGCGATTGAATTCCGTCAACAATTTGGTCGCCCTGTCGTCATCGACATGTTCTGCTACCGTCGCTTTGGCCACAATGAGGGTGATGAACCGTCATTTACGCAGCCAAAAATGTACAAGAAAATCCGCTCACACCGAACCACTTTGGAGCTTTATGCTGACAAGTTGATTTCAGAAGGTGTGTTGACGCAAGAAGCCATCGACAAAGCAAAAGGCGACTGGCGCACAAAGCTAGATGCTGATTATGAGGCGGGCCAAGCCTATAAGCCTAATAAAGCAGACTGGCTTGATGGCGAATGGTCTGGCCTTAAAACAGCGGATCGTGAAGACGATGCGCGACGCGGTGAAACGGGTGTTGAATTAGATGAGTTGAAACGGATTGGTGAAGCTATCACCAAAATACCGGACGACTTCAATGCGCATAAAACCATAAAACGGTTTATGAAAAACCGTGCGAAGATGTTTGAGACAGGTAAGGGATTTGACTGGGCAACCGGTGAAGCACTAGCCTTTGGTACGCTTTGCATGGATGGCCACCTTGTTCGCTTATCTGGCCAAGATTGTGAACGCGGTACGTTCTCGCAACGCCATACAGTGCTTTATGATCAAGATACGGAAGGGCGCTACATTCCGCTCAACAATATTGATGATAATCAAGCCGAATATGACGTGATTAACTCGATGTTGTCTGAAGAAGCAGTGCTGGGTTATGAGTATGGTTATTCCATGCAAGAACCGAACGGCTTGATCTTGTGGGAAGCGCAGTTTGGTGATTTCGCCAATGGGGCGCAGGTTCTCTTCGACCAGTTTATCTCATCTGCTGAACGCAAATGGTTGCGGATGTCTGGTTTGGTTTGCCTTCTCCCACACGGGTATGAAGGCCAAGGTCCAGAGCACTCATCAGCGCGCCTCGAGCGTTTCTTGCAAATGTGTGCGGAAGACAACATGCAAGTTGCCAACTGTACGACGCCTGCAAACTATTTCCACATTTTGCGCCGTCAACTTCGTCGCGATTTCAGAAAACCGCTCATCTTGATGACGCCGAAGTCTTTGCTTCGTCACAAAATGTGTACATCAACGATTGAAGAATTCTCTGCGGATTCATCTTTCCACCGTGTGCTTTGGGATGATGCGCAGCTGGACCATACTGAAGAAAAACTGGTTGCGGACAAAGACATTCGCAAAGTGGTTTTATGTTCAGGTAAGGTTTATTTTGATCTTTATGAAGGCCGCAAAAAACGTGGTCTTGATGATATCTACATCATGCGTCTTGAACAGCTTTACCCATTCCCAGCAAAGGCAGCGATCACGGAGCTTACACGCTTTAAGAATGCTGAAATTGTTTGGTGTCAGGAAGAACCGAAGAACATGGGTAGCTGGACATTTGTTGAACCGTATTTGGAATGGGCGCTCAATCATGTGGGCTCAACTCATGCACGGCCTGTTTATGCAGGGCGTCCAGCTTCAGCTGCGACGGCAACTGGATTGATGTCAGCACACCTTGCGCAGCTTGAAGCCTTTATTGATGACGCTTTTGCGTGATCAAGGCGTTGAGCTGTTTAGAATGACAATGGAAGTGAACTGAACAATGTCAAATGAAATCCGAGTGCCGACGCTCGGTGAGTCCGTAAGTGAAGCAACGATCGGGCAATGGCACAAAAAAGTTGGTGATGCGGTCCGAAAGGATGAGCCAATTGTAGAGCTGGAAACAGACAAGGTAACTCTTGATGTGCCAGCTTCTGCAACGGGCGTGTTAGCAGAAACCATAATTATGGAGGGCGAAACGGTTGCCGTTGGTGCCCTTCTTGGAACAATTGCAGAGGGTGAGGCAAGCGGCGCATCACCTGAAACGGCTGCTCAACCAGTAGTGGCCGCAGTCGAAACAAATGAAAGCTCCAAAGGGGGATCTATGATTGAAGTGGTTGCGCCAAGTGCTGGCGAATCTGTCACAGAGGCTGATATCGGTTCTTTGTACGTAAAAGTGGGTGATGTCGTGAACGCAGATGATGCGTTGTTCGAACTTGAAACAGACAAAGCAGCTCTTGAAGTTGTCTCTCCTGTTTCTGGCAAGATAGCCCAAATTCTCCATGAAGAAGGTGCGACTATTGCGCCAGGCGATGTGGTTCTTCTGATCGAAGAAGGGGCTGCTGGCGATGCGCCTGCTGCACCTGCTGCAAGCGCGCCAGCTCCTGCTGCCGCTGCTCCTGCCCCAGTTGCTGCGGGTACAGATATGCCGCCGGCACCTTCTGCTGCAAAGATGATGGCTGAAAACAATGTTGATGCTGGTTCTGTTGCAGGTTCCGGCAAACGCGGTCAGGTTCTTAAAGGCGACGTGATGGATGCGATGGCATCTGGCGCTTCTTCGTCTGCTCCTGCGGCTGCTGCTGCACCGCGCGGTCCTGTTTCTGCTGATGACGAAGTACGTGAAGAACGCGTGAAAATGACACGTCTTCGCCAGACAATTGCTCGTCGTTTGAAAGACGCACAAAACTCCGCTGCCATGCTCACCACTTACAACGAAGTGGACATGAAGCCTGTGATGGATCTTCGCAAACAGTACAAAGACCTGTTTGAGAAAAAGCACGGCGTGAAGCTTGGCTTTATGGGTTTCTTCGCAAAAGCTGTTTGTCATGCGTTGAAAGAAATTCCAGCAGTGAATGCTGAGATTGACGGCAAAGACATCGTCTACAAAAACTTTGCTCACATCGGTGTTGCTGTTGGCACACCGAAGGGTCTTGTTGTGCCAGTGGTGCGCGATGCTGACGAAATGTCGATTGCTGAGATCGAAAAAGAAATCGGTCGCCTCGGTGCTGCCGGTCGTGATGGCAAGCTTGGTATGGATGACATGCAGGGCGGTACATTCACCATTTCAAATGGTGGTGTTTATGGCTCACTCATGTCTTCGCCGATCTTGAACGCACCGCAGTCTGGTATTTTGGGCATGCACAAAATTCAAGAACGTCCGGTTGTTGTTGGTGGCGAGATTGTTATTCGCCCAATGATGTATCTAGCGCTTTCATACGATCACCGCATCGTAGACGGCAAAGAGGCGGTTACTTTCCTCGTGCGCGTTAAAGAGAGCCTTGAAGACCCACAACGCCTCGTTCTTGATCTCTAAAGGATACCAAACATGTATGATCTTGTCGTAATTGGTACAGGCCCGGGTGGTTATGTTTGTGCGATTAAAGCAGCGCAACTTGGACTAAAAGTTGCCGTTGTTGAAAAGCGTGAAACCTTTGGCGGTACCTGCCTCAATGTTGGCTGTATCCCTTCTAAAGCGCTTTTGCATGCTTCTGAAATGTTTTCAGAAGCGGGCCAAAACTTTGAAAGCCTCGGCATTAAAGTTGGCAAGCCTGAACTCGATCTCAAGCAGATGATGGCGCATAAAGATGGCGTTGTTGATGCCAATGTTTCAGGCGTTGCTTATCTGTTTAAGAAGAACAACATCGATACTTATATCGGTTGGGGTTCTATTGAAGCTGCAGGCAAGGTGAAAGTATCATCTGATAGCGGCGTGACACAGATTGTCGAAACAAAGAACATTGTGATTGCGACAGGTTCTGATGTGGCTGGTATTCCAGGTCTTGATATCGATGTGGATGAGAAAACCATCGTTTCATCAACGGGCGCTTTGGTGCTTGAGAAGGTGCCTGCGAAAGTTGTCGTTGTTGGCGGCGGTGTGATTGGCCTTGAGCTTGGTTCTGTATGGGCTCGTCTTGGTGCTGAAGTAACCGTGGTTGAGTACATGGGCAAAATTCTTGGCCCAATGGACAGCGAAGTCTCTAAGAAGTTCTTGTCCATGCTGAAGAAGCAGGGCCTTTCTTTCCAACTGTCAGCCAAAGTGACAGACGTTCAAAAGAACGACAACGGTGCAACGGTTACTTATGAACCGGTTGCTGGTGGCGATGCTGTGAACTTGGACGCTGACATCGTGCTGATCTCTACTGGTCGCGTGCCTTACACCGATGGACTTGGTCTTGAAGCTGCAGGTATTGCAACTGAACGTGGCCGCGTTGTTATCGACCATGGTTATAAAACCAACGTTGATGGCATCTACGCAATTGGTGATGTTGTCGCTGGCCCAATGCTTGCGCATAAAGCGGAAGACGAAGGTATGGCGGTTGCTGAAATTCTTTCAGGCCAACATGGTCATGTGAATTATGATGTGATCCCAAGTGTTGTCTACACCATGCCAGAAGTGGCCTCCGTTGGTAAAACTGAGGACGAGCTAAAAGCAGAAGGTGTTGCTTATAACAAAGGCAACTTCCCGTTCACTGCCAATGGCCGCGCGCGCGCAATGCATGCGACAGATGGTTTTGTGAAAATTCTGGCAGACAAAGCCACAGACCGTGTTCTTGGTGTTCACATCGTTGGCCTTGGCGCTGGCGAAATGATCCACGAAGCAGCCGTACTGATGGAATTTGGCGGAAGCTCAGAAGATTTGGGTCGTACATGCCACGCTCACCCAACAATGTCAGAAGCTGTGCGTGAAGCAGCCTTGGCAACATTCGCAAAGCCGATCCATATCTAGATTTGGTTTTGTATGTTCGAGATTTAAAAAGGCCGCTCATCGAGCGGCCTTTTTATTTGAACTCAAGACCGCGCAAAGCGCAGCAAGATCGCGCCGAGCATTGTTGCGAAGGTTGAAAAGACTTTGATCAGGTTTAGTCGTTCTTTCAGGAAAAATACGCCGATTAGTAGGGCGAAGATAATACTGGTTTCGCGAAGTGCTGTTACCAAGGCGATCGGAGCTTGTGTGAAAGCCCATGTGACAATGGCGTAAGCGATGAACGATCCGCCTCCGCCCAGCACCATGATGCGCATGCCTTTGGTTGGTATTGCTCGCAATGTTTCAGGTGATTTAAGGCGAAGATAGGCAATCATCGCCATTCCGTTCGCAACTGAGAGCCAGCTGTAATAACCAAGTGCGGTTCCAGCTAACCGTGCGCCGAGGCCATCAACCAGTGAATAGGACGCGATGAATAATCCCGTCACCAACGCCAGCATGGCTGCGTGTTTATTGCGCCGGCCGTCAGAGTGGCGGACCAAAGCCAAGCTAATAATACCCGTGCCAATTATCGTGATTGCAAGAATCTCTAAGCCCTCAAGGTGAACCTCAAGCAACAAGACAGACACCAAGGCAACAACGAGGGGCGCGGAGCCTCTGGCGATGGGATAGACTTGGGTGAGGTCGCCGGTTTGATAGGACTTTAGCAAAAACATCTGGTAGCCAAAATGAAGCACGATGCCCGCGGCTATATAAGGCAAGCTTTCCATTGTTGGCAGAGGGACGAAAGGAATGAGCACTAAAGCAATTGGCAAATGGCCGATGATGACGGCACCCATGCTGAGCGTTTTATCCGCCCCACTTTTAACCAGCGCATTCCAGCAGGCATGAAGGAGGGCGGCACCTATAACGGCCACAAAGACAATGCCGCTCATTGAGAGCGCTCGGTCACAGATCTTGAAATTTCATTGGCATTGGACGTGTTTTCATCCAAGAGGCCTGACGTTACGCCGGCTTTATCCGCATCACTTTTATTCTGGCTTACTTTCCATGTGCCCTCGATGCTGGTCACTTGGATTTCAAACCCAACAAGCCCGCGCAATTGTCGTTTTACAAAATCTTCCGGCGCGTCTGATACAGCCCATGGGTTTTGGCGATGGCCTTCGTGCTGTTGGGTAAGGTCATGCAGATGGCGCAATAACCAGTTCTCCTCACGGATGAAGGTAAGGGCACCACGGGCATGAACCACGGTATAGTTCCATGTCGGCACCACTTTGCCATGCTCTTGTTTTGAGGCGTACCATGAGGGGGTGATGTAGGTTTGCGGACCTTGAAAAACACCCAGCACATCGAGTGCCCCTTCGGTCTTTGTGAAAAGCGGATTGCCTGCCGCGATATGTCCGCGCAAGATACCAAACTCACCTTCTTCATCATGCAAAACCAACGGAACATGATCTGCCGTCAATTCCCCTGTTGCCGAGGAAATAAGCGTCGCGAACGGATGAGTGCGCATAAGACCATGCATCACATCAAGGCGGTCTTCTTGGAATATGGCAGGTTGAAACATAGGTACCGTGGTTTGGTTGTAGGTATAAGCCTCTAGTAACAGAACCTCTCCCCCTACGGCATCAGCTCCGCATCCCAATAGAGATAATCCATCCAGCTTTCATGCAGATGATTAGGTGGGAAGAGGCGGCCATTGTTGTGGAGTTCGAACACGGTCGGTTGGAACGGGTCTTGATAAGGGTGCATGCCGATTTGGGCACAGGATTTATTGGCCTTGCGCAAATTGCATGGGCTGCACGCTGTGATCACATTTTCCCAAGTTGTTTGCCCGCCTTTGGAGCGAGGGATTAAGTGGTCAAAGGTGAGATCCTTTTTCGAGCCGCAATATTGGCAAGAGAATTGATCGCGCAAGAAGACGTTAAATCGAGTGAACGCTGGATAGCGTGCGGGTTTGACGTAGTTCTTAAGCGAGACCACGCTTGGAATTTTAAACTCTGTTGAGGGGCTTCTAACAGCGTGGTCGTATTCTGAGACGGTATTTACCCGATCAAGGAACACGGCTTTTACAGCATCTTGCCAAGACCAGAGCGAGAGGGGGTAGTAACTCAACGGGCGATAATCCGCGTTGAGAACGAGGGTAGGGTGGGCTTCCGGTGAAACGTGAATAGTCACTTCATTCTCCAGCACTTGTCCGTACACCTAAGACTATAGGGACTAATATGGAGATGTGAAGCCTTTTGCGTCAAGCGATCCACAAATGGATAGATTGGCGCAATGCTTGAGAATTAATTCGTGCGTTACAATGTGCGGCGCAAGAAGTTTGCAGCAAGCATCAAGCCCATCTGTTCAATGCCGTGGCCAAGCCCTGCAACAATGTGCCATTCCGCGTCTATATCAACACCACGCAGCGCTTTGGTTGCACGAGGCACCGCTTCTACTGGGATAACTGGATCTTCTTCGCCGTGTACGATCAGAACAGGTGGTTTTGATTGAATGTCATCATTCAAACGTTCGTCACCTGTAAGCACGCCAGAAAAGGCGATAATGCCAGCCAATTGCTTTTTGCGGCGTAGGCCGACGTGGAACGACATCATGGTGCCTTGTGAAAAGCCAAGCAACACACATTGGCTTTCATCAAGGTTGAGGCGTTCAAGTTCTTTGTCGATATAATCATTGAGCACGTCTTGTGAATGGTTCACGCCGTTCCAATATTCTTCTTCGCTGCGAAACCCACCTGGATTGTGAGTGAGTGGAAACCATTGTTTGCCCCCCGGTGACATTGCACAATCTTCCGGTGCGTGTGGAGATGAGAAGGCAGTGTCTGGGAAGTGCGGGGCAAGCTGTTTGCCAATGTCGATCAAATCATCGCCGTTCGCGCCATAACCGTGGATGAGAATGACAAGGCTTTTAGCTGTGCCAGATTGAGCTTCGACATGAGGGCCGGTGAGGGGAGCATGAGACATGATTGATCCTAAACTGGAAGCGCGTCGCGCTTTTTATATGTTGCGTAATAAGCCCAGAAGAGGCGGGCTGCAACCCCACGCCAAGGCGACCACTGTTCTGCGATGGAAGTAAGCACGTCACCTTTGGGGCGCTCATCTAACTTGAAGGCTTGCTGCACGCCATGTTGAAGGGCGACATCGCCGACGGGAAAAATGTCTGGATGACCAAGACAAAACAAGGCGAAAACTTCTGCCGTCCAAGGGCCAACACCATGAATAGAGGTGAGACGGTCATTGACCATATTTAGCTGCTTACCCATGAGGGAAGGGCAATCGAGGTTGTTGTCTAACGCTTCAATGGCGATGGCGCGAAGGGTTTTGATTTTTGGGCGAGAAAGGCCGACGGCTTGCATATCCTCGTCAGATGCTTTTGCAATTTGAGCGGGTGATGCTGGATCAAACACAGCTTCAAACCGCCCCCAAATGGCGGCTGCACTTTGCACGGACACTTGTTGCGAGACGACGATTTTCATTAGGCTGCCGAGCGTTGGTTCGCGCAACCTTAGTGGCACGGGATCGGCGCTTTTAATCACGGGGATTAATCGCGGGTCGAGTACTTTTAGGGCGCTCAAGCCTCTAGCCACATCATCAAGGGTTTTAATGGGTTTCATCTTTCCATTTATAAAGGGAGATGAAAGCTGTGCAATCAATTCCACTTGACGCAGCATCATCAATTGTCGTCAATCGACATATGAACGACAAGCCGACCTTCCGATTTGCCCCCAGTCCCAATGGTGCCTTGCATCTGGGGCACGCTTATTCTGCGATCTTGAATTTTGAACTCGCCAAGCGGGTCGGTGCGGATTTTTTGGTGCGGGTGGAAGATATTGATACCGCACGCTGTACGCCTCAATTGGAAGCGGCGATGTTTGATGATTTGGCGTGGCTGGGCCTTGAATGGGAACAGCCAGTTTTGCGCCAATCAGAGCGGTTTGGGTCTTATCAAGAAGCGCTCGACAGTTTGCGTGATCAAGAGCTGATCTATCCAAGTTTCTTGTCGCGTGGTGAGATCAAACAGCATGTCAAAGAGCACCCCGCTTGGCCGCGTGATCCTGATGGTGCGGCTCTCTATCCAGGCTTGGAACGGGAGTGGAGCGAGGCTGAACGGGCGACTGCGATGAAAAGCGGCAAACCCTATGCGTGGCGGCTTGATATGAAGCAGGCTTTGTCGCTTTACCCTATTGAGGGCGCTGAGGCTTGGGGGGATGTGGTTCTCGGACGCAAGGAAACGCCAACGAGTTATCATTTGAGTGTGGTGATTGACGATGCCGCGCAAGGGGTGACGCATGTAGTGCGGGGGCACGATTTGGAAGCCTCGACGAGCATCCATCTTCTGCTGCAAAAAATGCTGAACCTGCCAAGCCCTGACTATAAACATCATCGACTTATTCTCGATGAGCAAGGTGAGCGATTGTCCAAGTCTGTCAAATCAACCGCGCTCAAAGCCTTGCGTGATGATGGGGCGAGTGTTGCGGATATTCATCGCCTGATCGGATGGAATGATAATGAGGTTGATGCTTATCTCTAACTGCGTTTTGTGCCAACGCTCATATGGCGTTTGGTGCCGAAGCCTTTAACCCGTTCAACGTCAAAACCCGCCTCATCTAACATGCGTCTCACCCAACCTGCTGCTGTGTAGGTTGCGAAGGTTCCCTCTGGCTTTGTTTGCTGCCCGACTGATTGCATCAATTCAGCATTCCAAAGCTCAGGGTTTTTTGCAGGGCTAAAGCCATCGAGGTGCCATGCATCCACAGGCGTTGTGGTTTGCGGCACGGTGTCATTCGCATCACCAATCACCAGCCGAAGCGTGATGTTTTCTTGCGCCATTTCATTGACGCCTGATTGGAGGCTGAGTTGCTCCAAGAAGGGCGTTGCGAGCGCCAGCAGGTCTGGCCATGGTGTGAGGGCGCGAGTCATGTCTTGTTTTGAAAGTGGGTAAAGCTCAAACGATGTGTAAATAAGGCGAGCGTTTTCAGGTGCGTTCTGCTGCCATGTTTGAACTGTCTCAAGAAAATTGAGCGCGGTGCCAAAGCCAAGTTCAGCCACATGGAAGGTCTCACATGCGGCAAAACGATCAGGCAATTGATTGCCTTCAACAAACACATGCCGCGTTTCGGCGCGGCCGTCTTTTTTGGAATAATACGGATCATCAAAGCGCACAGCGACGGGCGTTTCGTTGTCTTCCCAAATGATCGTATCGCTCATGCTCTTTCCTTTATCTTGCAACTGTTCTACTTGCAGCTCATGAAAAGTGAAACTGAAAATTATGATGTACTGATTGTTGGCGGCGGCATTGTCGGCCTGTGGGTGGCAAAGCATGCGATAGATGCTGGCCTCTCCGTTGTTGTGGTGGATAAAGACCGCGTTGGCGCGGGCGCAAGTGGTGGCATTCTTGGTGCGCTTATTCCCCATCTTCCTTCCAATTGGATTGAGAAGAAGCAGTTCCAATTTGAAGCGCTTTATGAGCTACCAAGCGATATTGCAGCTATTGAAGAGGCAACAGGCAAAAAGGCTGGCTATCAACGGGTCGGGCGTCTTATGCCTTTGCGTGAAGAGGGTTTCATCAAGACGACGAAGAAACGAGGCGAAGCAGCACTTACGACATGGCACCAGCGCGAAGAGACATTTGATTTTCTGACAGGCCATGATGATCGTTATGCAGATTGGTTGTCGCCAGATTATGCGCCTTATGGCTATATCCTCGACACTTTTGCGGCCCGTGTTCACCCCCGTGATTATCTGGACGTATTAAAAGCCTATGTCAGTGCGCGTGGCACATTAATTGAGGGCGTTACTTTTTCAGGTTACCGAGATGGCAAAGCGCTCTTAGATGGGCATGCAGATATAGCGGTTGGTCAAGTTGTCTTGTCTCAGGGCTATCAAACCTTCGACTTCCTGCGCGATCAATTTGATCTTGATATTGGCACAGGCATTAAAGGCCAAGCGGTTTCCTTCGCGATTGACCTGCGCGAAGACTTGCCAGTGGTTTTTGATGACGGCGTTTATATCGTGCCCCATGAAGATGGCACTTGTGGTGTTGGTTCTACGGCGGAAAAGGTCTGGAGTGATCCAACTTCTTATAATGACGACGATGACGCCTTTATCGAAAAAGCCTATCAGCTATGCCCGCAATTGCGCGATGCTGAGATCATCGAGCGCTGGGCGTCTGTTCGTCCGAAATGCTATGAGCGGGAGCCGATTATTGGAAAGCTTACTGAGGGCGAGCCGATCTATATTGCAACGGGCGGGTTTAAGGTGAGCTTTGGCATCGCGCACCGCGTCGCGAAGGCTTTGGTTGAAGAAATGACAGGTGGCGAACGCACGGTGCAATTGCCAGAGAGCTTCACCGTTGCTTATCATCTTGATAAGGCGAAAAAGGCTCAAGCGCCCTTTGGGTCATAGCGGGCCACAAACAATCCGCCAACAACCAAAACAAGTGCGAGTGCTGTTGTCCATTCAATCACCTCACCCAAAATGAGCGCACCAGCAATGACGCCGAAAACGGGGATCATGTTGATGCCGATTGAGAAGATGGAATAGCCGATATTCTGGATCAGATAATAGCGTGAGAGAAAACCAAAACCAGTGCCAGCAAGACCAGTAAACATCAGCCACCAAAAAGCAGGTGGGGTGAAATCTGTCGGAAACGGGCCGCTCATTACAAGACTAAGCGGAACGAGGGCCATTGAGCCCAGCCCGAGTGATGTGGCCGCGATCGAGAGCGGCGGCAGTTCGATTTTGCGGATCGTAAAGCCTGCTGTTACATACATGAGAGAGGCCAGCATCAAAGCAAGCTGCGGGAAAAGATTGCCGCGGCCAATGGCGGATAGCGCATCAACACCAACAACAGCAACCACGCCGCCAAATCCCATGCACACAGCAAGGAACTTCATTGGCGTGAGCGGTTCATCCTTGGTGAGAATATGCCCGATGAAAAGCGCCAAGAATGGTCCTGTTCCCATCAAGAGGGCTGCGACACCTGCTTGAAGGGTTAGCTCTGCCCAGCCAATTAAGATGATTGGGAAGACAATGTTCAATATGACGATGACGGCCATATAAAACCATTGTTTCTGGCCTTGTGGTAGTTTTAAGCCGGACCAAAGCGCGAGAGGCAGGACCACAATCAACCCCAAAAGGGCACGGTAGGCAGAAAGCCAGTAAGGCCCCGTTTCTGGCACGGCAATCTTCATGCCGATAAACGCAAGCGCCCATATAATCATGGTGCCGACCATAAGGGTCAGATCAAGCGGCGTGGCTCTGCGAATTGTCACGAGGCAGGCTTTCGGAGTTCGTTTTTAAAGGGCAGAACGGGAAGGGGGTGTGTCCCTAGCTTTCTTCGCCGTAAAAGTCTTTGACTATGTCCCAACCTTCTTGAGCTGTGTCAACCACATGGAAGAGGTTGATATCATCTGGTGAGATGGTGCCTTCTTCTGCCAAAGCATCCAGATTGATGACACGTTCCCAGAAAGCTTTGCCAAATAATAAGACAGGTACTTCTTCCATTCGGCCTGTTTGAATAAGCGTGAGCGTCTCAAACAGTTCATCCATCGTGCCGAAGCCACCGGGGAAAACGGCAACCGCTTTAGCCCGCACTAAAAAGTGCATTTTGCGGATGGCAAAATAATGGAAGTTAAAGCAGAGCTCCGGTGTGATATATTCATTTGGTGCTTGTTCGTGATCTAACACGATATTGAGGCCGATGGATTTTGCGCCCACGTCATCTGCACCGCGATTGCCCGCTTCCATAACGCCAGGTCCACCGCCTGTGACAACGACGTATTCTTTGTTGTCATGTTTGAGTGATGCTTTGGAGGAGAGCTGTGCAAATTCGCGGGCTTCTTGGTAATATTTTGAGTTTGCTTCAAGGTTCTTGCGTGCAATGTCGGTTTTCGCCGCCCACGCTTCGCCGCCCGGTTCTGGAATGCGAGCGCCACCAAAGAGTACGACGGTAGATCGGATACCCTCTTCAATCAGGGTGAGTTCTGGTTTTAGATATTCCAGTTGAAGGCGAATATTGCGGGTATATTCAGAAACGAGAAAGTCATTATCTGCAAAAGCAAGCCGATAGGCGGGCGCTCGGGTCTGGGGCGTGTCGGGGATCGCTTGCGCTTTTTCTAGGTCGTCGGATGAACTTTTAAACTTGCCTACAACCCGTTCAGATTTCTCGCTCATGTCTGTTCCATTCACCGCTGCTGATATTGCTGTTGATAAATAGCTATAGTTGATTCGTCGAAAAGCATTGCGTCTTTGCGGGGTTTGGCATAATTTCCGGTCAACTTCATAACCATTTCAACATGAGTGACCCAATGAGCAACGCTGACCTTCAAGCCACAATCGAAAAAGCCTTCGACGACCGTGATAACATCAACACTGGAACAACTGGTGAGGTGCGCGAGGCCGTGCAAGAAGCATTGAACCTGATGGATAGCGGCGCTGCGCGTGTTGCTGAGAAATCTGGCAATGATTGGGTTGTGAACCAATGGCTTAAAAAAGCAGTGCTTTTGGGTTTCCGCCTTAATGATATGGCGACCATTACTGGCGGGCCGGATGGCGCGACTTGGTGGGATAAAGTGCCGTCTAAATTCAACGGTTGGGGTGAAGCTCAATGGAAAGACGCAGGCTTCCGCGCTGTGCCAAATTGTACAGTTCGCCATTCTGCTTACATCGCACCAGGCGTGGTGTTGATGCCTTCTTTCGTAAACCTTGGTGCTTATGTTGATTCAGGCACAATGGTTGATACATGGGCAACTGTTGGTTCATGTGCGCAGATTGGTAAGAACGTGCACCTTTCTGGCGGCGCTGGCATTGGCGGCGTATTGGAGCCTTTGCAGGCTGGTCCGGTTATCATTGAAGATAATTGCTTCATTGGCGCACGGGCCGAAGTTGCTGAAGGTGTTCGCGTTGGTGAAGGCTCTGTACTTTCAATGGGCGTATACCTTGGCGCTTCGACAAAAATCATCGACCGTGCCACTGGCGAAATTTACATGGGCGAAGTGCCGCCTTATTCTGTTGTGGTTTCTGGCACGCTCCCAGGCAAACCGTTGCCAGACGGCACACCGGGTCCAAACCTTTACTGCGCGGTTATCGTAAAGCGCGTGGATGAGAAAACCCGCTCTAAAACAAGCATCAATGAGCTGCTGCGCGACTAATAGCTAAGCAGGGGCGAGCTGAGGATGAATTCGCGTTTTATCCTTTTGCGCCTTTGTTGTTTTGGCTGCATTTTATAACGTTGAGGCGTTGCGACTGCATCTAAGTTAAGTGCTTATTCCAGCCGCGGCGTCGCTCATTGCGAGCGCTCTTTTCTTTTTACTTATTATCTGTGATTTGTTGTAGGGCACGAATGGGCCAAACCAATTTAGCCCAGATCCCGTTTTAAATTCTGATCAATTGCGAATTATAGTGCTCAACTGGAGGGGCGAAACTTAAGCAAGTTTTCCGTGAAACTTATAGTCTTTCCTCGTGAAACCGATAAAAAATACGATTCAGTTGATAAGCTCGTAAGATAAGCGAAAAACAGCTTGATAAAGCAAATTGTTTCTGTCTAAAGGTACGCAAAATTGGCCGGTGATTAAATTTTAAATGGGCAGGGAACCATGGTTAAGAATCCAAGACCAAACAAGACGCTTGATCGCGATCTTAAAACACGCGTTTCGCTTGAGCAGGCAACGGTAGCAACAAGACAGCAGTTTTTAGCGCCATCCCTCGGATTTGCTTTCATTATCGCCGTTGGCTTTATCGTCAGCATCATTTTGGGACTCCACGCCGATAACTACATCATCATCGCAGCAGCAGCCGTTGGCGCCTACATGGCGTTGAACATTGGCGCGAACGATGTTGCAAACAATGTTGGACCTGCGGTTGGTTCAAATGCGCTCTCGATTGTTGGCGCTCTAATCATCGCCGCAATCTTTGAAAGTGCTGGTGCACTTCTTGCTGGTGGCGATGTTGTTGGAACGATTTCCAAAGGCATTATCTTCCCTTCAGCTGTGGGTGATCCGCATATCTTTGTTTGGGCCATGTTTGCAGCGCTCTTGTCTGCTGCTGTATGGATTAACCTTGCCACTTGGCTTGGAGCTCCTGTTTCTACCACGCACTCAATTGTTGGTGGTGTTATGGGCGCAGGTATTGCGGCTGCAGGCATGACGGCTGTGAACTGGCCGAAAATGGCGCAGATTGCAGCAAGCTGGGTGATCTCGCCTGTGCTTGGTGGTGTCATCGCCGCCATGTTCTTATGGTTCATCAAATCCAAAATTACCGACAGAACAGAAAAAATTGCCGCAGCCCAGCGTTGGGTGCCGGTGCTTATCGCTGTTATGGCGGGTGCATTTTCTGCTTATCTCGCGGTTAAAGGCCTCAAGAAGATCATCAAGATTGACCTTGAGGTGGCGCTGCTCATTGGTGCTGGTTTCTTCGTTGCGACGTATCTGTTTACGCGTCCATTGATCCAACGCCAATCAAGCACGATGCCAAACACAAAAGATTCCGTGCGCAAATTGTTCACGATCCCACTTATTTGTGCTGCTGCTTTGTTATCTTTTGCGCATGGCGCGAATGACGTTGCAAACGCTGTCGGCCCCCTTGCTGCCATCGTGCACACTATTGAAGCGGGCGAAGTTGCTTCTAAAGTGTCTATCCCAATTTGGGTTATGGTTATTGGTGCCTTTGGTATCTCATTCGGTTTGATGCTGTTTGGTCCTAAACTCATCCGCATGGTTGGCGAACAAATCACGAAGCTGAACCCATTGCGCGCTTATTGCGTGGCTTTGTCTGCGGCGATCACTGTGATTGTTGCCTCATGGCTCGGCTTGCCGGTTAGCTCAACCCACATCGCGGTTGGTGCTGTGTTTGGTGTTGGCTTCTTCCGTGAAATTCACTGGCGTGCAACAACAGGCAAACAAGAAGTGCGGGAGGTCATCCAGCACGAAGTTGATAAATCTGGCAGTAAAAAGCGTAAGCACAGAAAACTCGTGCGTCGCTCACACTTCCTCACTATCATCGCCGCATGGCTCATCACAGTGCCAGCCGCTGCGATCATCTCAGCTGTGTTCTTCTTGATTTTATCTAATCTTGGTGGCTAATACCTTTCCCCAGTGAACCTTTGATTTATCTGTTTGGCTCGGGGTATGGTTATGGAGATGATTTACACACTGCTTTCGACTGAAGGTCGTATTGGGCGTCGGCAATTTTGGATGGGAATGTTGGCTTTGTTAGCCGCCTCCCTTTTGATAACATTCCTTACGTTTCTTCTTGTTAATTTGCAGGTCAAATCCATGGCCTTGATTGCATCATGCTTGGTGATGTTTTTGTATTCCAACTATTGCCTTTTCGTGAAACGGTTGCACGATCGCGGCAGGAACGGAAAACTATTCATTATCTATCTTGCCCTTCATTATATACTCGTATTCGTTGTTCCGTCAGAGATATCAGACCCTAATGGCATCGTCGCCCACGGGGGCAACCTGCTGTTTTGGGTTATCCAGTTTGTAAAATTGGCGGTGTCCTTTCTCGCATTATATTTTCTAGTTATCTGCGGCGCCCTTAAAGGCACCGATGGACCAAACCAATATGGGCGAGATCCGTTGGCGTGAATGCGCTTGGGGCGTGAGTTCGCTTAGGGAATAGAGTTAGCTGGCAATATCGGTTTAAGGGGCAAGATTAAATATCTACAGCTCTTAAAATTTCTCAACCCAAGGTCGAACCACAAGCTCATCCGTCCAAGCTGAGCGTTGTTGATTGATCAGGTGAACGTAATTTTTCGCAATCTCGTCAGGGTCTAACATCGAAGCTGGCTTGTCAGCTGGTTCTTCGCGGGTCGCACTTTTTATGGCGCCGTCGATGTTGATCCATGCCACATGCACGCCTTGGGGGTGGAGCTCTCGTGCCATGGATTGGGCGAGACCACGCTGGGCAAATTTGCCCATGGCGAAGGTTGCGGATTGTGGGAAGCCTTTTACGCCTGCTGATGCGCCAGTGAATAAAATCGTGCCGCGCTTACCGTCGTCCATTTCTTGTTCAAGCATGCGCTCTGCTGCTGCTTGCCCTACCAAGAAAGAACCGAAGGCTGTGATTTCAAGTGATGCTTTTACCTCGGCAGGATCAACTTCCGTAAGCGGTCCCCGCACGCGCCGTGCAGGGTTGGCGATGACGACTTCCAGCCGCCCTTCGATTGCATCAAAAAGGGCTGTGACATCTTCAGCTTTCACAATGTCGCAAACATGGGCTTCGGCTTTGGTTTCTGCAATCAGCCCTGCAATCTTCTCGATGTTGCGGGCGGCAAGGATGATTTTATAGCCTTGGGCTTTAAGGGCACGGGCGAGGGAGGCGGAGACGCCGTCACCAACGCCAACTATGAGAGCGCGAGGTTTTGCCATTTATCTATCCATTAGTTCGTTTCAAGAGGTCTGATAGAAGTCATAACGGGTTGGCTCCATGATTTATAGCCCTCCAACTTCACTTCGACTTCATACTCATAAATCGGGGTTGAGGCTTTCGGTTCTTGAAACACAGCGGTGAAAATGACCGTGAAAGGCTTGGTTGATTGCTTGTGTTCGGTAGGGCCAATTAGAGGGGCTTCGGTGGTGGATAAGACATAGCCGCCGAGATCAACGTCCGGATTGTCCTCATAAAGCTTATTGTAAAGCGCTTCGCCAATCTTCGGCAGAACTTCGCCTTCAAAGGTGAGTGCGTCTTCGCCAGCCCATTGGTACATCTCAAGGCTTTGGGTGTTCCATTTTCCATTGACCCCCACCATGAAGCCGCCGCCAGTATTCGGTTTATTGCCCATCCAGCTTGCAAAAACAGATTGATGATTGGCGAGTTGTGTTTTGCTGACCCATTCGACCTTTGCTTTTAGAGGTTGGATGGCTTTGCCATTTGATAAACGCACGAGATAGAGCTCTGCAAAAAGCCAATCCTCCCGCTCTGGCGCGCGCCAGCCAACAGCGAATGCGGCGTTGGCGGGTGATTGTGTGCCATCGATGATGTGGAGTGCAAGATCGCCTTCGCCACAACTTAAACTTCCGTCAGTTTCAATGCACTCCCCGCCAAGTTCGCTCATTTCTCGCAATGATTCTGCATAAGAAGGGGGTGTTGAGATAATAATGGTAAATAAAAACAGGCTGGAAAAATTAAATTTCATCATAAAAATCCGTAAGTAATCGTAATGAAATCAAGTTTTCCAAACCTGTGCAATTTGGTCAACTACCTATTAACCATGCTGCTTAATCCAAAATTCGCCTTCTTTTGAGAGTTTAGTGCAGAAATCTCGTATATGAGGAAGAACTCAGATGACTAAATTTATGACAACAGCTGCCACTTTGGCGGCTCTTTCGATGGGCCTTGCGGGCTGTTTTACAACGCAAGATGCCTTCACAGGGCAATCCAAAACTTCTAATTTGGTAAAAGGCACTGGTATTGGGGCCGTTGGCGGCGCCTTGGCTGGCGCTGGTATTGGCGCATTAACTGGTGGCGGTAAAGCCGCCCGTAAAGGCGCATTAATTGGCGCTGGCGTTGGTGCTCTAACAGGTGGCGGTGTGGGCCTTTATCTTGATCGCCAAGAAGCAGAGCTTCGCCAGCAACTGCAAGGAACAGGTGTTAGCGTTACGCGTAACGGCGATAACATCACTTTGAACCTGCCAAGCAACGCTACGTTTGCAACGGGTGAATCTCAGGTGTCGCCTCAGTTCCAGCCTGTGTTGAACTCTGTCGGTATTGTGCTCAAGAAATATGACAAAACATTGGTTGATGTGGTTGGCCATACCGATAGCGTTGGTAGTGATGCTGATAACCAAGTGCTGTCACAAAACCGTGCGACGAATGTTGCGCAATATCTTGCAACCACAGGCGTTGATAGCCGTCGTTTCTTGGTGCAAGGCTATGGTGAAGCCCGTCCGGTTGCTTCCAATGACAATGAACAAGGTCGGGCGCTTAACCGTCGCGTAGAAATTCAAATTTCTCCGCTGACAGAGACTTAAGATCCGAACCTTTTAAACATTAAAAAGCCCGGTTTGATTTGTTCAAGCCGGGCTTTTTTCTTTGCTGAGTTTTTTTATTGAATTGAGCTCTATCGTCGCTATTCGCCAGCCAATAAATCTGGTTGGATCGGGCGGTTGAGAGGGGCTTCATCTGGCGCGGCAGAAACCTCTGTGTCGTCAGCATCGTTTTCCTTTGAGAAATCCAACGCTTCAATGCGACTGCCACGGCCTGTGATTTTCTTTGTCGAGGTCATGATTTGATCAATATCGCGATTGGCTTGTGAGAAATGCGTTTGAAGCTTTCCGACCCGATCATCCAACCTTGAAACATCTGCCATTAGGGCAATCACTTCTTTTTGGATGATATGCGCCTGTTCGCGCATGCGTTGATCGCGGAGGACGGATTGGACCACCTGTATAGACAACATAAGCAAAGATGGGGAGACAATCACCACGCGTGAGCGATGGGCTTTTTGTACGATGTCTTCATAATGCTCATGGATGTCGGCAAAAATCGATTCAGACGGCACGAACATAAAAGCAGTGTCTTGGGTTTCGCCTGTGATAAAATATTTGGATGCAATGTCTTTGACATGCTTATCAACGTCACGGCGAAACTGTGTTTTTGCTGCATGAATTTCATCTGGCTGGTCGCTATGGCGCGCCGTGTTCCATGCTTCGAGAGGAAACTTTGAATCGATCACCAGCGAAGGGGCATCGTTTGGCATATAGATCAAACAATCTGGCCGCGTGCTGTTTGATAACGTTGCCTGAAACGAAAAGGCACCCTGCGGCAAACCGTCTTTGATAATGGTCTCCATGCGTGCTTGACCAAAGGCACCGCGCGTTTGTTTGTTGGCCAGAACATTTTGGAGCTCAACAACTTGGCTGGAAAGCTGTGTGATGTTGGTTTGCGCCTTATCAATAACGGCTAGCCGTTCACCCAACGCTTGCAAGTTTTGATGGGTGGATTTTGTTGTTTCTGCCAAGTTTTGACCAAGCCGATGGCTCATCGTATCCATACGGTCGCCCAAGGATTTGGTGAGGTCTTGCTGGCTTGTGCCAAAAACATTTGCGAATGTTTGCATGCGCCCCGCCATCTCGGCTTGCGCTTTCATCACTTCAGCCATGCGCAAATCCATCTCCGCAGCGCGCGCTTGGGCAGACCGCTCTAAGTGTGATCTGCGTGATGCATTTTTCCATGCCATCAGCAAAAGCATGAAAAGCAGAAGAAGGGCTAAGCCTGCACCGGCGATTAATATTTCACCGAGAGAAAAGGAACGATTGCCCAAAGTGATGACGATTTGTTCAAATGACATGGCGCAGGAATACACCGATTCTCAACAAGCGGCCAAAGTAAAGATTTTCAAAACGTTGGAAGCATTAAGTCGGTATCGGAATTTGTTCCCATGTTAAGTGAAAATTAACCAGGTTCCTGCAGGATTATACAGGTTAATATGAGGTGATTTATGGTGTTGGCTGCTTCTAGTCTTGATTTTTCTATCGAAGATAAGTGCGCGCAGTTAGAGTTTGAAAATACTCAGATGCGTGAAATTTTATGCACGGTTTCAAAGGAATTGAGTGCATTTGGATTGGACATGGCTGCAATTGCTGGCGCTATGCAGGAAATATCTGCTTCTTCAATTGAAGAAGTTGAGCAATTTGGTGTTCTTTCAAGCGATCTTGAGACTGTTAAAGCGAGAACCGGTGAAATTAATGCCAGCATAGACACAGCGCGCAATGTTGCGCAGCACGTGGACAAAGAGCTCGGCCAATCTCAACAAACCGCGAACGAAGCGATCACCGCAATCCAAGAGTTGATTGACGATGTTTCGGGTTTTGATACCAATATGGAAGAGTTAAACAACGCGATGGAAAGCGTTCGTTCGGTTACGGGTATAATTGAAACGATTGCTCGTCAAACCAACCTTTTGGCGCTCAACGCAACCATAGAGGCCGCTCGTGCTGGTGAAGCAGGCAAAGGGTTTGCGGTTGTTGCCAGTGAAGTAAAACAGCTTGCGCAAAACACCACTGCTGCAACCACAGAAATTGAAACGACCATAACACGTGTGCGATCTGGATTGGATCAGTTAAATAGTCAATCAGGCGGTGCAGCTATGAAAGCAGCAGCGGTGAATGAGAGTGCTGGATCATTCAATGAAATTTTGACCACTGTCGGTTCTGCGATTACTCAGATAGACCAATCGACGAATGCCGTTTCTGGCCATGCCAATCAAGTTGATGATACTTGTTCTGTCTTTTCACAGGCATTCGATCAGCTTTCTAATGCATCCTCGAGTTCTTCGGGCGAACTCGTGAAGTTCAGCACGCAGCTTCAATCAATTGCAGACAAGCTGGATCATTTGACGGCAGACGTTCTTCAAACAGGTGCGGAAACGGAAGAGACGGCGTTTTTAAATATTGCTAGTGATCACGCAAAGACGGTGTCGCAAGTTCTGGAAAATGCAGTGGAAAGCGGAGATATTTCGCTGAACGATCTGTTTAACGTCGATCATCAGGAGATTCCTGGCACAAATCCGACGCGTTATAAGACCCCATCCTTGCCTTTGATCGAAAAACGAATTGCTCATCTCAATGATGCGATCGCTGAATCGAGATCTGAAATTGTCTTTTTGATTATTGCAGACCGTGAAGGCTATGTGCCGGTTCATGTCAAAAAGTTTTCTAAGCCGATGGGTAATGATCCCGTTTGGAACACAGCTAATTGTCGTAACCGCAATTTATTCCGTGACAGAATTGGTTTGCGGGCAGCGCAAAACCAAAAAGAAATCTTGCTGCAAAGCTATCGTCGTGACATGGGCGGCGGTGTGTTCGTTTTGATGAAAGAGCTTAATGCGCCGATCATCGTACAAGGGCGTCATTGGGGCAATATTCGCCTTGCTTACAAGCAAGATTGATCAAGTCAGGCTGATAAGAGACATTTTCATTCTATCCCTAAGGGCCGCGCCATTGACGTGGCCTTTTGCTTTTCATATGTCGTGGGCATGAGTATTCTCGATATTGTTAAAATTCCTGATCCCATCCTAAAAGTCGCTTGCGATCCTGTTGAGCGTGTTGACGATGATTTGCGCCGTTTGCTCGATAATATGTTGGAGACAATGTATGACGCGCCGGGCATTGGTCTTGCTGGCCCGCAAATTGGTGTGACGCGGCGCATCCTCACCATGGACTGCGCCAGACGCACGGAAGATAATGAGAGCGAAGAACCAGTAAAGCCACAGCCGATCTTCATGGTGAACCCTGAGATTGTCTGGTCGTCGGATGACATGTCATCTTATGAAGAAGGTTGCCTTTCAATCCCGGAATACTATGCAGAGATCGAGCGTCCTGCTGAGGTGGTTGTCAAATATGTCGGCTATAATGGACAGGAAGAAGAGCTAAAAGCAGATGGGCTTCTAGCAACCTGTGTTCAGCATGAGATCGATCACTTGGACGGCATCTTGTTTATTGATTACCTTTCCAAATTGAAGCGTGATCGTGTGATCAAGAAATTTGCAAAACTCAAAAAAGCTGGAAACCTCTAAGAGGCGTTCAAGCAGATTGGTAGACCATGCGCATTGTCTTTATGGGGACACCTGATTTCTCCGTCCCGACATTGATGGAAATTATTGCCCAAGGCCATGAGGTGGTAGCAGCCTATAGCCAACCACCGCGCAAGGCTGGACGCGGTATGGAATTGCGCAAGTCTCCAGTGCATGAAAAGGCTGAGCAGTTCGGTATTCCAGTTTTCACGCCTGATAATTTCAAAGAGCAAGCCGATGTGGACGCCTTCATTGCCCATGAAGCGGATGTTGCTGTGGTTGTGGCTTACGGCTTGTTGTTACCAACATCACTCTTGGAAGCACCTACCTATGGCTGTTTAAACCTGCATGCATCGCTCTTGCCGCGTTGGCGCGGTGCGGCTCCGATCAATCGCGCGATTATGAGCGGTGATGCGGAGAGCGGTGTGATGGTGATGCAGATGGAAAAAGGGTTAGACACGGGACCTGTGTTGATGGCTGAACGTATGGCCATTGGCGCTGATGAGACTGCTGGTGATTTGCATGATCGGTTGATGGTGCTTGGTGGTGATTTGATGGCGCGCGCTTTGGGTGCTCTTTCCCGTACTGGTCTTGAGGCGCATCCGCAGGCAGAAGAGGGTGTGACCTATGCCCATAAACTCTCAAAAGATGAGACGCGGATTGATTGGTCTTTGGATGCGAAAGCCGTTCATAATCACATTCGCGGTCTGTCACCCTTTCCGGGCGCTTGGTCTGAGATTGAGATTGGTGGCAAAGTACATCGTTTAAAAGTGCTACGCACATCGCTTACCGATCAAAGCGGCCCTGTGGGTGAAGTGCTTGATGACACGTTGACGATCGGGTGCGGCTCAGGTGCTGTGCAACTCTTGTCTGTCCAGCGTTCTGGCAAAGGTGTTATGAGTGCTGGAGAGTTTTTGAAGGGGAACAAGATCGTTCCCGGTATGCGGCTCACCTAATATGGCGCGTTTTAAACTCATCATTGAATATGACGGACGCCCGTTTCGCGGGTGGCAAAGACAGGCTGATCATCCGTCAGTTCAAGAAGAGATTGAAAAAGCAATTTTAGGTTTTTCAGGTGAAGCTGCCCTTATTGGTGGCGCTGGTCGCACCGATGCAGGTGTGCATGCAACAGGGCAGGTGGCTCATGTTGACCTTAATGGCTCATGGGATGCAAACCGTGTTCGCGAGGCGCTCAATTTTCATTTGAAACCCAACCCGATTGCGATCCTTGGTGTTGAAGAGGTTAGCGAAGAATTTGATGCTCGCTTTAGTGCGAAGGCTCGCCACTATCATTACCGCATTATCAACCGCCGCCCACCGCTCACCTTTGATCGCGGGCAAGCCATGCATGTGAAGCACGATCTAGATGTAACTTCCATGCATGAGGCAGCGCAATGCTTGGTTGGAACCCATGATTATACGACATTCCGCCATGTTCACTGCCAAGCAAAATCGCCAGTAAAGAGCATCGATCATATCAATGTGGAGCGTAATGGTGATGAGATTTCAATTTTTGTTTCAGCCCGTTCATTCCTCCACAATCAAGTGCGCTCTATTGCGGGCTCGCTTGTGCAAGTTGGTGGTGAACGCTGGGCCGTGGCTGATTTTAAAAATGCATTAGAGGCGTGCGACAGGAGTCGGTGCGGTCCTGTTGCGCCGCCAGATGGTCTTTGTCTTTATCAAGTGGATTATTGAATAACCTGCGTGTTCAAAAACTCGACGACTTCTGCTGGGCCGAAGGTTCGCCAAACAATCTGTGACAGCAAAAGGCCCGCCATAAAATCAATGCCGACAAGTGTTGCGCAAAAGCTTGCAGGTTTTTGTAAAGTGGTCCGTGCGATGCGGAAGCTGAAGAAGACAACTACCCCCAAAAGCCCCAATTGTAAAAAGAGCACCAATTCGATTGAAACCAATTTGGCAATTGAGGCGAGTGTTGGAATGAAGAACACCCATGTCATCAGAACGGATGCCCAATTGCGCGCGATAATGTAGCTTGAATATTCGCGTTTGATACCAAGGACGCCAGCAAGCAAGGCGAGTGCGATGGGCATCATGATCCATTCAAGGCCAATGTTTGAAAGTTTGGCGAAGAAGAATTGTGCGCTTGGAAAGGCTGCAAGCTCAATACCCATATTGCCAACAAGTGTGTGGCGCTCTGCTAGCATTGCAATGAAATAGGGCACAAGGATCAACCACAAGGCTTGGAATGATCGCCAGAACCCTTCCGCACTGAGATTGAAATGCGATAGTGCATCTGCATCACCCTTGAAAATCTTGATGACGCCAAGGATTGACGCGCGAATTTCATCAGGGGGCAGTTTGTAAATCATGCTTGTTTGAAATATCTCTTCAAAAAGGCCTGATAGACATCGCATAGAATTTCGATGTCTTTGACAGGTGTGCGTTCATTCACTTGATGCAATGTTTTAAACACCAAGCCGAATTCGACGACGGGGCAATAGTTTTTAATAAAGCGCGCATCAGACGTGCCACCAGCCGTTGAGAGACTTGGGGTCTCTCCTGTAATTTCAGCAATAGCTTTTTGCAACGGTGCTAGAAGATCAGGTGCTTCGGTTAAGAATGCATCATTGACAGGTTTAACGGGTTCAAAATGATAAACTGTGCCTTCAGGCGCTGCTTCGCTTAGACGGCGTTCCAGTTCTTCAGTCAGTGTTTGTCCAGTCCAATGGTCGTTGAAACGGACATTAAACCGCGCTGTGAGTTTTGCAGGCACCACGTTGCTTGCCTGATTGTTCACATCGACTGTTGTGATTTCGAGGTTTGTTGGCGGAAAATATTTGCTGCCTTCATCAAAGGCTGGAGAGGTCAATGCGCTTAGCAGGGGAAGCGCTGCCGTGATCGGATTTTGTGTGCCTTCTGGATAGGCAACATGACCTTGCACGCCTTCCACAGTCAGTCTGGCAGAATAGCTGCCGCGTCTGCCATTTTTAATGGTCGTTCCAACGCGCTCGGAATTTGTTGGTTCTCCGACAATCGATGCGTCAATCGCTTCACCACGCTGGTGTGCCCATTCGATGAGCTTGATCGTGCCGTTGATAGAATCAGCTTCTTCGTCACCCGTGATGAGCATGGAGATTGAGCCACCAAAGTCGGGGTGTTCGCGAATGAATTGAATGGCTGCTGCTGCAAAGGCTGCAACGCCGCCCTTCATGTCTTCTGCACCACGGCCATAGAGATAGCCATCAATTAGGTCGCCGCAAAACGGATCGTGGTCCCAATCTTCACGGTCACCCACAGGCACCACATCTGTGTGGCCGCCATAACAAAAATGCGGTGCGCCGGTGCCAAAACGAGCATAGAGGTTATCCACGTCATAAGAACCATCGCCTGAGAAAACGACACGGTGCGTTTCAAAGCCTGCGCCTTTCAACACGCCTTCAAGATAGGTGAGGGCGCCGCCTTCTTCCGGTGTAACAGAAGGGCAGCGAACAAGGGCTTGTGCGATTTCAACACTATGGGGAATTTTATCGGTCATGACTAAGATTTAGCTTTCGCTTTTCATCTCGTCAAATCATCTTTGATAACGCAATTAAGCGGCGCTTGTTTCGCTCTTTAAAGGCGCTTGCCCGTATTGGTTTTGACCCTCAGTGCCGTCCAAGAAACTACAGCTCACCAAGATCCACAAACCCAGCAAAATGATGGGCGTATAGACGACATAATGGGCGACAAAACTTTCTAGCGTTAAATCACGTAGGAGATAGGCAGGTGTTGCATCAAAACTGCCAAACAATTGCATGCCGACCAGAAGGCCTGCAAAAAGCGCGAATAGATGCGGTTTTTTGCCGCGATCTTGCAACCGTTTAATGATCAATGGAGCAGCAAGAAATAGCGGGATCAAGACAAACAGCATTTGATGGAATGGATCAGGGTTCCACATGAAGGGCTGTAGGGGCAGATGGATCGTTCCAAACAGAATGAAGGATATGCCAAATGCGAGACCTAGGCCGATTGCCAGTGCGATGACAATATTCTGCCTGAAAGCTGCCATCGAAAGGCGGCCTTGAAGGGAGAAATGGGCAATCATTGGATTTTGCATGGGTGTTACTGCGTTTTTGGTCATGATTCGCGCAAAGCATGACGGGGAACTCTCTACAAGATCTTAAAATCAGTTGGTCAAAGTCGCCTGTGACGGTGTTGCCTGCTTGCCGACTCATTTATGCAACTCGATATGATTGAATGGGTTTGGCATTAATGTCTGATTTGCAAGCAGCCAAAATGGCGGTGCTTAACGACGTGTTTGGTTACGACAAGTTTCGTGATGGCCAAGAGCGCGTGGTTGATTGCCTGCTGAACGGTGAAAGCGTGTTGGCGATTATGCCGACGGGCGCGGGCAAATCACTCTGCTTTCAAGTGCCTGCATTGGCGCTTGGCGGATTGAGCGTTGTTATCTCGCCTTTGGTCGCGCTAATGGAAGACCAAGTTTCCGCTTTGAAGCTTGCAGGTGTTGCCGCTGAAGCAATTAATTCCACCCGCGACCGCGATACTAATGTTGCCACATGGCGGCGAGTGGCTGCTGGTGAAATCTCTATTCTTTATCTAGCACCAGAACGATTGATGACAGAGCGGATGTTGTCTGCCCTTTCAAAATTACCAATCACCCTGTTTGCCATTGATGAAGCGCATTGCATGTCGCAGTGGGGTCCAGCCTTCCGGCCTGAATATGCAGAACTTGGAAAGCTCTCGCAAGCCTTCCCCAACACGCCAATTGCAGCGCTTACGGCCACCGCCGACGAAGCAACGCGCAAAGATGTTGAGACGCAATTATTTTCAGGTAAATTCTCAAGCTTCATATCCGGCTTTGACCGCCCGAACATCAAGCTCAACGTAACGCCGAAGGCGAGTTGGAAGGACCAGCTTTTAAACTTCGTTGATAAGCGGCGCGGCGAAAGTGGCATCATCTATTGTCTGTCTCGTAAGAAGACGGAAGAGGTGGCACAGCTTCTTAGGCAAGATGGCTTTAATGCGCTGGCCTATCATGCGGGGCTGACGGCGGATGATCGTTCCGACCATCAAAACCGGTTCGTCACCGAGAGCGGCGTTATTATGGCGGCCACCATTGCCTTTGGTATGGGTATTGATAAGCCAGATGTGCGCTTTGTCTTTCATACCGATTTGCCGGGCAGTGTTGAAGCCTACTACCAAGAGATTGGCCGCGCGGGCCGTGATGGGTCGCCAGCTGAAGCGCATATGCTGTTTGGTGCAGGTGATATTCGCATGCGGCGCCAGTTCATTGATCAAGAAGACAGCGACGATGACCGCAAATGGCGCGAGAATAAGCGGCTGGATGCTTTGGTGCAATTTGCCGATAGCATGAGTTGCAGGCGGCAGGCGCTGCTTGCTTACTTCGGTGAGAGTGCTGAACCATGTGGCAATTGCGATATTTGCGAAAACCCAGTTGAGCTAACTGATAGCAGCGAACACGCGCTTATGGTGTTTGATGCGATTTTTGAAACGGGTGAGCGATATGGCCAAGCTCATATTATTGACGTGCTGCGCGGGTCAAAAACCGAGAAGATAACCAAAGCGCGGCATAACAGCGTTGATTGCTTTGGTGTGGGATCCGGCATGACCAAAGGGCTTTGGCAATCGCTGGTGCGCCAAATGATATCGACGGGTTTTTTAGAGGTCGATATTGCAGGCTATGGCGGTTTGAAAATGACCGACAAAGGCAATGCACTCTCGCGGGGCGAAGGCAAATTTGAATGCCGATTGGAAGAAGTGGCTGTTCGCTCTAAAAAACCGAAAGAGCGCGACAAATCAAAAGCCAGCCGCGAGATTTCAGATCGAGACCAAACGCTGTTATCACTGCTTAAAGAAAAGCGTCTTGAATTGGCAAAGGCCAAGGGGGTGCCAGCCTATGTGATCTTCCCTGATAAAACGCTGGAAGAGATGGCGGTCATTCGCCCGTCTACGCTGGATGATATGGCTACCGTTAAAGGGGTCGGCACGGCAAAGCTCAAGAATTTTGGCGAGACGTTCTTAGGCGTTATTGCGCTCGACTAACCACCACCTATGTGTGCTGCCAATACCCCAAGCCAGAATGTCGTGGTGATGACGCAGAGCGGTGTTGATATGGATATCGAATTGGCAGCCAAAGCGTGCCCCGTTCCAAAATGCTGGGAAAACAGATAGGCGTTAACGCCTGTTGGAGCAGCGGCTGCAAGCACCAGACCTGCTGTAAACACTGGCGGCAGACCGAAGACATAGGCGCCGAACACAAACACGAGGCCTGGATGCACAAAGAGTTTCAAGAACGTTGTGATCGTGGCGGGACCGACATTGCCCTTTAAGCCATATTTGTTGAGACCCATGCCAAGTACAATCAGGGCGAGCGGGCCAGCGATGGAAGAGATTTTACCCGTTACATCAAGCAAAATCACAGGCATGTCGAGGCCTGAAAAGCGGAAGGCGCTGCCAGCAATAATGCCGATAATGATCGGGTTTTTTAAAACGGTGATCACCAGCCGACTGATTTTTTGCGGCCAAGTTTCTTCTGGTTGTCCGCCTTCCCCATCAATCGCGACCGCGATATCGTGGTGGATAGCAGCGGCGAAAAACATAACGGGCAAGTGCACGGAAAGAAGAATGGTGAGAGAGACCATGCCCGCCTCGCCGTAAGCTTGGAGAATGAGCGGAATGCCGACAAGGACTGTATTGGCAAACCCAGAAGCAATGCCACCGATGAGGCCGTAAAGGGCCTCCCGCTTAAAAGCCCAAGGCAAAAGAATAGCGGCAAACACCCAGACAATCGCAACAGGGATGAAGTAACTTGCCCAAATTGTCCACGGGTTGGCGTCGTCCAATTTGGAAATAGCAATCAAACGAAACAGTAAAACGGGGATTGCAATTTTGAAGACCAAATCGCCAATAATCTCATCTGCATTGGGTTTTACCAAGCCAAACCAGCGAATGGAAAACCCAAGTACCACGAGTAAACAAACAGGTAGGACGATTTGAAGTAATGACAACATGTAGGCGGATGCTCCTTGCCGCTATCACTATCAGATTAAAAGCTTTTTAGGAGTGATAAAATCGCATTGCTATTATGCATCGCTTCTGGCTAAGTGGCCGCATGGGTGTCGGACTTCCTCTTCTCTTTGTGTTTTTATGGTCAACCGGATTTGTGGTTGCAGCTCTTGTTGCGCCCTATTCTGAACCCTTATCTATTTTAACCCTGCGGTTTGGCGGTGCGGCCATTGTGCTTTTGCTGTTCGGCTTGCTTTCGCGCGGTGTTTGGCCAAACAAAGAGCGCGCACTTAAAATCATTGTGTCAGGCGCGTTGATCCATGGGGTTTATTTGAGCGCTGTATTTTGGGGTGTCAAAAATGGCATGCCTGCCGGTGTTAGCGCGTTGCTTGTCGGGTTACAGCCTTTGTTGACCGCGATCTTTGCTAGTCCAATTTTGGGCGAGAAAATTAGTCCTCGTCATTGGCTTGGATTGTTGATCGGCATTGTTGGTTGCGGGCTAGTGGTATCGCCTAAGCTGGGTCTTGATGGGAGCGGCATTACGGCCATCACGGTGGGTGCGCATATTATTGCAGTGCTTGGCATTACTTTTGGTTCGATTTTCCAAAAGAAATATGTTGGCGCGATGAATTTTAAAACAGAGCCAGGATTGCAGTTGATCGGCGGGCTTTTGGTGGCACTGCCTATTGCTTTGTTTAGCGAAAGTTTCAATTTCATTTTCGCCCGTGATCTGATCATTGGCTATGCATGGATGACCTTGATCCTCTCTTGCATCGCCTTCACGCTCTATATGTATTTGTTGCAACAAGGTGGTGCGACGAAGGTTGCGAGTGTTTTTTATCTCGTGCCAGTTTTCTCGGCCGTTGAAGGCTACTACTTATTCGGTGATACACTGACAACCGTGCAGGTGGTCGGCATGCTTATCACTGCTGCGGCTGTGGCCTTGGCGTCTGATATTTTTTCACGCAAGAATGCGAAGAAGAAGGTGTAAGCGAATGGCCGCTAAAACCATACTCATCACAGGATGCTCCACTGGCATTGGATATGTTTCTGCCCATGGCATGAAAGCGCGTGGTTGGCAGGTGTTTGCGACAGCCAGAAAGACCGAAGACATCGACCGCCTAAACGCGGAAGGCATCACAACGTTCTATCTTGATTATACGGACGAAGCTTCCATCCATGCCTGCGCTGATCAAGTGCTGGCTGAGACTGGCGGGCGGCTTGATGTGCTGTTTAATAATGGGGCTTACGGCCTTTTGGGCGCGGTGGAAGATATACCAACCGATGCACTGCGCGAACAGTTTGAAGCCAATTTCTTTGGCTGGCATGAATTAACGCGGCGTTTTATTCCGGTGATGCGTGAACAGGGCGAAGGGCGGATTGTGCAATGCTCCTCAGTGTTGGGCATCGTGTCAGGCAAACACCGCGCGCCCTATGCAGCGACCAAGCACGCGATTGAAGCCTTCGCCACATCTATGCGTATAGAGTTGGAACCGTTCGGCATTTACACAAGTTCCATCAGGCCCGGCCCGATCAACACGATGTTCATGCCCAATGCATTGGCGATGCTAGAGGCGAAGATTGACCTTGAAAACACGGTGCACAGCCAAGACTATGCGGCCAGCAAAAAGCGGCTTAACTCTGGAGCCAAATCTTCAGTCTTTAAATTGGAGCCGGAAGCGGTATTCAGAAAACTTGTCCACGCGGCTGAAGCACCAATACCGAAAGCGGCCTATTCAGTGACAACTCTGACCTATCTGGTTGATGCAATGCGTCGTTTATTACCCACCCGTCTGCTTGATGGGCCTCTTGCAAAAGGGTGATGGCTCATAAGCTTTCAACCGTGCTGAGGATTGGTTCCTGAGAACTTTTGTTCTGGCACCATCTTGCCTCTATTCAACACGTAAAATTTCTGTTCAATTACCCTTAGATAAAAGCGCCTGTTTGTTATTTGGAGACACTGGTCATGAATTTGCCTCTTACACAAAATGATCTAAGCCACGTTGTTGAAGCTGATAAAGCCCACGTTTGGCACCATCTTACCCAACACCAAAAATTTGATGATGCTGATCCTCAAATCATTGTTGAAGGTAAAGGCATGCGGGTTTGGAACCAAGCAGGGCGTGAGCATCTTGATGCCGTCTCTGGCGGTGTATGGACTGTGAACGTTGGCTATGGCCGTGAGAGCATTGCGGATGCTGTGCGCGATCAACTGGTGAAGATGAATTATTTTGCGGGCTCCATGGGGTCTATCCCAGGTGCCTTGTTCTCCGAGCGCTTGATTGAGAAAATGCCCGGTATGAGCCGCGTTTATTATTCAAACTCTGGCTCTGAGGCGAATGAGAAATGCTTTAAGATGGTGCGCCAGATTGCCTATAATAAATATGGCGGCAAGAAACACAAAATTCTGTACCGCGATCGTGACTACCACGGCACCACGATTGCTTGCCTTTCTGCTGGTGGTCAAGATGAGCGCAAGGGTCAGTATGGTCCGTTCACACCAGGTTTTGTGGAAGTGCCGCATTGTCTTGAGTATCGTTCGCAATGGGGCGATGTGGATGATTACGGTATCCGCGCGGCTAACGCCATTGAAGACGTGATCCTGCGTGAAGGGCCTGACACGGTTGGTGCGCTCTGTCTCGAGCCGATCACTGCTGGTGGCGGCGTTATTACCCCGCCAGAGGGCTATTGGGAGCGCGTTCAGGAAATTTGTAAGAAGTATGATGTGTTGCTGCACATTGATGAAGTGGTCTGTGGCATGGGCCGCACGGGCACATGGTTCGGCTATCAGCATTATGGCATTGAGCCTGATATGGTGACAATGGCGAAGGGGGTTGCCTCTGGCTATGCAGCGATTTCTTGCACAGTGACGACAGAAGCTGTTTTCCAAGACTTCAAAGCGGACCCGTCTGATCCAATGAGCTATTTCCGCGATATTTCTACCTTCGGCGGTTGCACGGCAGGTCCAGCGGCTGCACTTGAGAATATGCGTATTTTGGAAGATGAGAAGCTTTTGGAAAATACCACAGCGATGGGTGAATATGTGCTTGAAGGCTTGGAGCGTTTGAAAAGCAAACACCAAATCATCGGTGATGTACGCGGCAAGGGCTTGTTCTGCGGTGCGGAGCTTGTGGCGGACCGCGGCACCAAAGAACCGATCAATGAGGCGATTGCTCAGGCGATTGTTGGTGATTGCTTTAAGGAAAGTGCCGTTGTGATTGGTGTGACCAATCGTTCACTGAAAGGCTTTAACAACACGTTGTGTCTCAGCCCTGCATTGATCTGTACAAAAGATGATATTGATGAGATCCTAACTGCCATCGATGGCGCAATTACGCGCGTGACTGCGTAAGCGTTGATCCTTTGTAACTTTGGGCGGGTTTCCCATGAACGATCATAAACCGACGGTTTCCTTCACGCAGATGAAAGACGGCACAAAAGCCGACTACGAGCTTTTGCATGAGCTTGAAAAGCCGTATCTCGCGTTGACCCCTGATCGTGTGCTGGACGAATTGCGCAGGCAAGGTGAGGTGTCGATTGAAGGGTATCAGATCACGCGACTTGATCATGCGCTTCAATCAGCCACGCGTGCGGAAGAAGACGGCGTTGATATAGATTGGATTGTCGGCGCTCTCTTGCATGATGTTGGTGATGGTCTTGCCCCACAAAACCATGACCGCTTTTCTGCCGAAGTAATCCGTCCCTTTGTGCGATGGGAAGTGTCGTGGGTGATTGAACACCACGGTATTTTTCAGATGATCTATTATGCGCATCATTATGGTTGGGATGAAAATGCGCGGGACCGGTTTAAGGACCATCCGTGTTTTGACACCTGCGCCATCTTCTGCGAGCGCTGGGACCAATCTTCTTTCGACCCTGATTATAAGAGTAAACCGATTGAGTATTTCGAGCCGATGGTGCGCGAGGTCTTTGCTCGCAAAGCCTATGACCCAGAGATCATTCGCGAAGGTGAGTCGATAGGACTTGATCATTTGGGTGGCTAATTCACGTCTAGCTCTTTACGAATATGATCTAGTCAGCGATATACCGCTCAACAACAAAGGGGTTCGATTTGGAACTGTTTTATAAAATTGTGATTGTCTTGGCACTCGGCAGCGTAGCCGTCGTGCTTTTCCTTGGTCTCAAGAACATGGCGACGGGCGGCTCGGCGAACCTTTCACAAAAGTTGATGCGTATGCGCGTGCTTTTGCAATTTATCGCAATTGGCGTTTTGATGCTTGGGCTTTGGATATTTGGGAGCTGATATGGTCACGCTGAATAAGATTTACACGAAGACGGGTGATGCGGGCACAACAGCGCTTGGTTCTGGTGAGCGTCGTCTTAAAAGTGATTTGCGTATTGAGGCCTATGGCACAGTTGATGAAACCAATGCTTGTCTCGGTATGGTGCGTATTGAAACGGCCAAGGTGCCAGAGCTTCAAGAGCTGGACAATATGCTTGCTCGTATTCAAAACGACCTGTTTGATCTTGGGGCTGATCTTGCAACACCTGATACGGGTGAAGATTTGGGATATGAACCATTACGCATTGTTGACGCGCAAGTTGACCGTATTGAAAGCGAGATTGATACATTAAATGCGGACCTCGAGCCTTTGAAGTCTTTTGTGCTTCCCGGTGGAACTCCTGCCGCTGCAGGTCTCCACATGGCTCGCACAGTATCTCGTCGTGCGGAACGTTTGATGGTTGCTTTAACCCAAGTTGGCGACAATGAAGTGAGCGCTGCAGCCAATAAATATATAAATAGATTATCAGACTTTTTTTTCGTCGCGAGCCGTTATACGAACGCTAAAGCAGGCGGAGATGTGCTTTGGGTGCCGGGCCAAAATCGATAATAGAGCTAAGAGAAATATCTTATTTTATTGATATTGTTGATGTTTTTTACTTTCTGTGTCGATTTTATGGGCAATAGATAAGACTTACTAAAAAGTTTATTCCACTTAGTAATAATCGGGTAATCGTTTTACTGAGCCTAAATTTTTTACTGTTATAACTGCTGCAATCAAATTAAGTGAGAGTAGTAGTGATGTCAGAAAAAAATCAAAAAGTAGCAGAACTTTTCCCTTTCAAGACCCATTTGAAAAACCTTAAGAGCACAGCTAGTCGCTTTTGTGGTGACAAAAGAGGCAGTATCTCAGTGTATGCAGGCGTGGTATTGACCACTCTTACAGCATTCGCAGGTAGTTCAGCAGTGGACCTTGTGCGCCAATCAAACATTGAAGCGCAGCTTCAAAGTGCAGTTGAAACAGGTGTTTTGGCCGCCGCGTCATTGGATAATGCGCGCCCGACGTCTGAAACCATCGATGATTATATAAAAGCAAACTTCGATGATGAAGAAGTCCGAAATGGCATCAATGTGTCTATTCTTCAAAATGACCGTTCGCTTAATGCTCGTACGATACGTGTTGCTGCGCAATATGATATGCCGACTTCATTTATGCAAATATTCGGCGTTGATGTACTTGGCGTGAATGCGGATGCACAAGCTATACAAAGTCGTACAAAGGTAGAAATTGCTATGGTTCTTGATGTTTCCTCATCAATGAACGGTGCAAAATTAGCGGCACTTAAAACGGCGGCAACCGAATTTGTTGATAGCGTTAGTGATGACGGCAACGCGGCCGAAGTGTCGATTAATCTTATCCCTTACGGCGGCTCGGTTAATGTTGGGCCTGTCTTTGATGATTATGCGGCTTTAATTAATACGGCGAACCATAACCCTTCCAGAGCTCAATATAATATTGGTAACGGCGTTCAAGATGCAGGATTTAGATTTTCTAATGGTGGCACTTGTCTCGAATTGGAACGTGATGATTTTGAAGGCGAGTTAATTCCAGATCATTCGCGCGGTCAAATTCCTCTGCTTTATCGCTACGTTACTGGTAACCCATGGTGTCCTGGTGACAAATCCAAAGCTATTTTTAATTCAAGTAACTTTGAAGCGATTAAAGATCGGATTAATGAGCTAACATTGTCTGATGGTACTGGAACTGACCATGGTACTGCTTGGGGCCTTAATTCGCTTTCACCAGAATGGCGTGGAAAGCTTGGTGGTGGTTTTGCGAGCCGTCCAGCTGATTTTGATGATCCTGAAACACTTAAAGTTGCGATTATCATGACAGATGGTGGTATTACCGCACAGATTCGCCAAAGAGATCCATCTGTTGTTGATGTTACGAACAATGGCGATAGTGGAAACCGCCAGAATATTTATGCACGAGGTAATTCTTCCCATCAGATTGGTCAAGGAACAGCTTCTGCGTATTTCATCGAGGCTTGTGAAGCTTTCCGCCAAAATAACGTGGCTGTCTTCACCATCGGTTTCCAACTCAATGAAAACTCAGATGCGGCGGCTCTCTTGCAAAGTTGCGCTTCTGTACCTTCCAACCACCTTGCGGTTGAAAACCTAAATATTGGGGCGGCGTTTCAGGCGATCCGTAGTTCTCTTTCAACGCTAAGGGTCTCTGGTTAGACCCTTAGCCACTCGTTTCGATGGCTGTATTATGTTTCGCATTCTAAGAAAATTACGCAAAGATAAGAGTGGCGTTTCCGCGATTGAATTCGCAATGCTGTTCCCGATCATACTTGCGCTGACGTTTTTCATTTTGGAATCCAGTTGGTATTTTACCAGAGTTGTCTTGTTTGATAGCTCGGTCCAGCAATTGACGAAAGACATCTATATTAATTCTGTTGGAACGTCTGGGCTTACGATTGCTGACTTGGAAGAGCAAATTTGCGAAAATTTCCCTCTCTCAGGGGCTGATTGTGAAGAAAAGTTGGTCCTTGAATTGACTGAGGTTGCAGGTTTGACATCTCTTCCGACCGATAATGCGGAATGTATCACCTTCAATTCTAGCAATCAGGTGGTAAGACCAGTTGTTGATTTCAACGTCGGGATAGGTAGCAGTACCATCTTCTTACGGGCCTGTTACTCGACCGAGTTCTTCTTTCCGGGCATAGGCTTTGCTCTAAGAGTTGCGACAACCGATGATAGGCACAATATTATTTCGTCGACTGCATTTGTAAATGAACCGAGTTAGGGTGGTGAATATGTTTTTGAGAAAATCCTTCCGCACTTGGAGCTGGAAATCATTTTTTAAGAGCGAAGTTAAAGGGTCGATCGCTATTGAAAGCGCCTTTCTTCTTCCTGTATTTGCGTTGCTTTTTATTGGGTCCACAACACTTTTTCAGGTGCAAAGAGTAAACTCTTCGTACCTCCACGCTGCAACAACGCTTAGTGATTTGGTCACCAGGCGTATTCAAGTTACCGATTCTAATGCGGATGATTTTTACGCGACGGCTCAATCCTTGGTCGTGTCTGACGATAATTTAAGGGTCATTTTAACGAGCGTTTCTTACAATGCCACGGAAGATGAGTATTTCGTCAATTGGAGTTCATCAAACATCGATGGCGAAGAACATCAAGATAACGATATTCTAAGGTATGATTTCCCAGCAATGGAAGCATCCGAAAGCGTTATGCTGGTTGTTGTTGAGGGGTCTTATAACCCCGTAATTCAAGGTTTCTTTGATGCGCAAGTTGACTTTATGGAACACGCAATTCGACGCCCTCGCTTCGTGCGACTGGTGGATCGTGTTTGATGCACCAGCCTCGATGAGGTAAACGGGCCGGAGGTCTTATTTTCCGTAGCTTTTTTGTATCTCAGCCAAAATAGCGGCACCCATGCCGTTTGTGCCGACTTTTGTCATGCCTTCCGACATGATGTCTCCGGTGCGTAGGCCTTGGTCTAAAACGGAAGCGATGGCGCCTTCAACGCGGGTCGCTGCATCAACTTTGTTAAACGAATAGCGCAACATCATGGCAAAAGACGCAATCATTGCGATTGGGTTTGCTTCGCCTTGACCTGCAATATCAGGGGCTGAACCGTGCACTGGCTCATACATGGCTTTGCGCTTGCCGGTCTTCTCGTCAGGTGAACCTAGAGATGCTGATGGCAGCATACCAAGAGAGCCTGTCAACATGGCAGCAACGTCAGATAGCATATCGCCGAACAAGTTATCGGTTACAATCACATCAAACTGCTTTGGCCAGCGCACAAGTTGCATGCCGCCTGCGTCTGCAAGCATGTGGCTGAGCTCTACGTCTGAATAGTTTTTCGCATGTGTTTCTGTCACGACTTCGTTCCAGAAGAAGCCAGATTTCATTACATTGCGTTTTTCCATTGAGCAGACTTTGTTATCGCGGGTGCGAGCAAGGTCGAAGGCTACTTCTGCAATGCGCTCAATCTCATATGTTTCATAAACTTGCGTATCAACCGCGCGTTTTTGGCCGTTGCCAAGATCGACGATCTCTTTTGGTTCACCGAAGTAAACACCACCGGTTAATTCGCGCACGATCAAAATGTCGAGGCCTTCAATCACATCGCGGCGAAGGGATGAGGAATCAGCAAGTGCTGGGTAGCAAATAGCAGGGCGAAGGTTTGCGAATAAACCAAGGTCTTTACGTAGACGAAGAAGGCCTGCTTCTGGGCGGTGGTCGTATTCCACGTTGTCCCACTGAGGTCCACCAACAGCGCCGAATAAGACAGCGTCTGCGTCCATTGCAATCTTCATTGCATCGTCAGTGATTGATACTTTATGCGCGTCGTAAGCAGCGCCACCCACAAGATCGGTTTCGGTTTCAAACGTATCGCCGTCAAGCACGCCTTCTGCGTTCATCCAGTCAATAACTTTTGAAACTTCGTCGAATACTTCAGGGCCAATGCCATCACCGGGCAGTAGCAATACTTTATGGGTCGCCATGGGTTTATCCTCTTTGAATTTTAAAATGGGGTGAAGCGCGTGCGCTTATACCCAAGGGCGGCTTGCAGAAAGATCCGCCTCAAAACTATCAATATTGGCTGCTTTTTCCATCGTAAGACCGATGTCATCAAGGCCGTTCATCATGCAATGTTTGCGGAATGGGTCGATGTCGAAAGCAATTTTGCCACCATCTGGACCGCTAATTTCTTGTGTTTCCAAGTCAACACTCATGGTCGCATTGGCACCGCGATTGGCGTCGTCCATCAGCTTGTCGAGCTCATCTTGGCTGACGACGATTGGCAAAACACCGTTCTTAAAACAGTTGTTATAGAAAATGTCGGCAAAGCTGGTTGAGATGATGCAACGGATGCCATAATCCAGCAGCGCCCAAGGCGCATGTTCGCGCGAGGAACCGCAACCAAAGTTGTCACCTGCAACAAGAATGGAGGCGTCTTTGTAGGCTGGCTTGTTGAGAACGAAGTCTTCGTTCGTGCTGCCATCTTCATTGTAACGCATTTCAGAAAAGAGACCTGTTCCAAGGCCAGTTCTTTGAATGGTTTTCAAATATTGTTTTGGGATAATCATATCCGTATCAATATTGATAATTGGCAGCGGTGCAGCAACACCAGACAGCTTGTCAAATTTTTCCATGACAGTCTCTTTCTCAACGCTTTGTAAGGCTTGGCGTCGTTCTAACCGAGCAAAGGGGTCTAGTTCAAGACATAGGTGATGAAAAGATAGATCGCGAGGCCAATAAAAGCGATTAAACCGAGCCCACGACCAATTCGTGTGCCTAAAACTTCAATTTTATCGTCTTGATCCGCATCACTGGCTTTAAAACGGTCACCCATTTTGGTTGCCATGCGGGCGGCAGCAGATGTGCCAATGGTATCACCTTGCGCGTTAACCCGCTCAAGATCACGTTTTGCCCGATTTGCAGCGGCTTCATTCTTGTTTTCTTGAGTACCCATGATTGTCTCGCTTTTTGTGAACAATTTGTTTCTAGGACGATGGCTTATTCTTTGTCCAATAGTTCTTACATCAAAACCAAGCCGAACAGTCCCTCCCAAGTCTCCCATCTGTTCGGTTCTTTGGAAGATACGAAAGGAATAATCATGAAAGAACTATTGATCTCAGCAGGTGTTGCCTTGGTTTTAACAACTGGTTTTGCCGCTGCAGAAAGCCAATTGGGTGCTGACCAAACAGTCTACGCACCACAATCTGTTGCGTCTGAAACAACATTCGGTGTGAGTTCCAGCTTTGATGGGTTTTCAAATTTTGAAGAAAGCACACTACCAAGCGTTGAAGATGGCAATGATGCTGGATTTGCTGGCCCGCGCTAAAACGCACGACGATATTTAAAAATGAGCGGCCCTTTGGGGCCGCTTTTTTTATGGGTGTTTGGAGTTAATGAGGCGTAGATCTTGCGATCACTCACCCATCTCACTTCTTAAAAGTATCCCATAAATCAGGCCGCCTTTTGCGGGTGATGTCTTCGGCTTCTGCTTGGCGCCATTCATCGACGTGTTTGTGGTTGCCGCTTGTGAGTACTGATGGGATTTCTTGGTCTTCCCAAATCGCTGGGCGGGTGTAGTGCGGGTATTCTAGTAGGCCGCTTTCGAAGCTCTCGTCTTCGCCAGATGCTTCTGCGCCCATGACGCCGGGTAGTAGGCGCACGCAGGCGTCGATTAGGGTGATGGCTGCGATTTCGCCGCCAGATAAGATGTAATCGCCGATGGAGACTTCTTCTAAGTCGCGGCCATCAATGACCCGTTGATCGACCCCTTCGAAGCGACCGCAGACGATGATCACGCCATTACCTTCAGTCAATTCGCGCACGCGTTTTTGTGTGAGCGGTTTGCCGCGTGGGCTCATCAAGAGGCGGGGGCGGTCGTCTGGAATACTGTCTATTGCTGAACCCAACACGTCGGCGCGTAGCACCATGCCAGCGCCGCCGCCTGCGGGTGTGTCGTCGACATTTTTGTGTTTGCCGTCGCCGAAGTCGCGAATGTTGACTGTATCAAGGGCCCATTTATCTGCATCAAGCGCGCGGCCTGAAAGAGAGGCGCCGAGTGGGCCGGGGAAAATGTCGGGATAAAGGGTGAGCACGCTGGCGCGCCACGGTTTATCCGACATCGCCGCGCACCTTATTGTCGCCGTTAAGTCCGGCAGCATCTGTATCAATGGTGATTTTGCGGCCTGCAAGATCAATTTCAGGAACCGCTTCCTTGGTGAAAGGAACCAGCACGCTTTGCCCGTTGTCAGGTTTAATGTCGATCAAATCGCCCGCGCCGTAATTATCAACATTGGCAACCCGCCCAAAGGCGTCGCCCGTGGTGGTTACAACATCGAGACCGAGTAAGTCTTCGACGTAGAAATCATCTTCGTCGTCGACTTCGGGAAGTTTGTCGCGGTCGATATAGAGCTTTGTGCCATTTAAGGCTTCTGCCGCGTTGCGGTCGTTCACGCCTTTGAATTTAACCACAAGCATACCGCCCTTAATGGAGCGAAGGCTTGCGACTTTGAAGCTTGTTTTTCCGCTTTCGTCTTCCAGCATACCGTAATCAGAAAAAGCTTCTGGTTCGCCGGTAAACGGTTTGACGCGGACATGGCCTTGAATGCCGTTGGCTTTGCCAATTTGGCCGAGGCAGATGCGTTTTTGTGTCATCGCTGATCTCCCTCGCCAATCAATGCCGGCATGATCCGGCATTGCTTATTGTCGAGTACGCTTGTTGGCGTAAAACTATTCAGCTGCAGTTTCTTCAGCTGGTGCTTCTTCTGCAGGCGCTGCGGCAGCAGCAGCTTCAGCGGCTTTTGCTTCTTCAGCTGCAGCTTTTGCGTCTTCTTCAGCTTGCTTAGCTTCTTCAATACGCTCTTGAGCTTTTTTGCCTGGCAACGCTTTTTTCGGGTTGTTGCGTGCGTCACGTTTCATAAGACCAGCAGCATCAAGGAAGCGAAGAACGCGGTCAGTTGGTTGTGCACCTTGGTCAAGCCAATGCTTGATACGCTCTTGGTCGAGGATCACGCGGTCTTCTGCGTCTTTTG